>JBDLHZ010000013.1:0-17623 GCA_039715135.1 Verrucomicrobiota bacterium | reverse complement strand
GCATGCCGTCGTCCAGAAAGTGCAGGCACTCTACGACGCCGACAAGAAGGATCCGAAGGTTGGAACACTGACCCAGCTGCTGCACGACCAGGCCGTCATCGCCTCCGGCGCAAAGATCGACGATCCCGCCGGCTTCGCCGCCCGCCTCAACGAGGTGCTTATGTAGCATGGGCTTCCAGCCCATGGGGTTCACGGGCAGAATGCCCGTGCTACAACCACTCAAAAAAGTCCGCAGCGGCTTGGCGGATCGCGTCATGGTTTTCGGGAATGAATTGGTAGGCGTTGATTCCCAGCGACCGGGCGGCTTCGATATTTTCAAGAAGGTCGTCGAGGAAGAAACACTCCTCGCTGGAAACACCAAGTTTATTCAACGCATGGCGGTAAATATCGGGATGGGGCTTGCGCACACCGATCTCGTAGGAGAGAAAAAGACTGTCTGCCCCATCGAAAAACCCGTTCCAGTTGTTTTCGATGGAATCCACATGGTGCTTGGCAATGTTGCTTAGCAGATGGACCGAAACCCCGGCGGTTTGTTGCGCCTGCCGGAACAGGCCATAGCCAATTTCATTGAGCGAAAACAAGCGCGACCACACATCGACCAGATCGCCCATCGACCACGAAAGCCCCTTGGCTTCATTTAGGTAGGCCAGCCACTCCGCATCGCCGATGCGGCCGGTTTCAACCGCGTCGCGCATTTCAAGGTCACGTTCTGAAAAAGGGGCTATCGGCTTCCCTGAATGCTCGGAATGGATCCGGTAGAATTCCTGGAAATCAAAATCCACCAGCACCTTCCCGATATCGAATAGAAAATATTTCATGGGATGCACGGTTCCAAACATCGACCCGCTCTGCAACAAAATAGCATCCACAGATTCCCGTAATCCTAGAAATCTGCATACCCAGTGGATTGAAGAACTAATATTGCCCATGTTCAAGGGCGGCCTGATAGGCGGCAACCACGTTCTCGGTCGGGCTGTTGTCTTGAAGCATGTGGGTGGGCGCCATGAAGTAGCCACCGCCGGGCTTCATGATCTCAAAGGTTTCCCTCACGTTCTCCACCGTCTCTTCCACCGTGCCATAGGCCATCGGCCCCGCGGTCGAGATGCAGCCGTTGAAGCAGAGCCGGCCCCCGAACGTCTTCTTGAGATATTCCGGCGACATGTTCGCGGCCTCGGGCTGAAGCGTGTCGACCACCTTGATGCCCATCTCGATGAAATCCTCGAACGCCCAACTACTCGAACCGCAGCTGTGAATCATGACGGGAACATCGTGTGCCGCGGCGGCATCATCGATCCGCTGATGGTTTGGGCGGATATGGTTGCGGAACACCTCCATGCCAATCAACGGCCCGGTCTGGGTGCCAAGGTCGTCGCCCGTCCAAACCAGATCGATCCTGCCCTTGGCCTTGTCCAGCACACGGGAAAGGATTTCCACCTGCACCTTCAATCTGCGCTCGATAAACTCCAGCCCCGCCGGCTCGTCCGTAATGAGGTCTATAAGGGTCTGCTCCATTCCGCGCAGCATGCCGGTTACATTGATAATGTCGCCCAGCGAGGCATTGCCATACACCACGCAATAGTCCTTCCATCTTTCGCACTGGGGGAGGATCGCATCATAGTCGTAGTCATCGGGCGATGGCATGGGCCAGTTTTGCATCATTTCCAGCGAGGCTTCCTTGAGCGGGAAGTCGCAGAAATCCTGATAGCCGCCGCTTTCGTTCTCCACCCACTTGGTGCGAATGCCCCACTCAGGATCAACAGACAAACCTTCGATTTCCTGATGGAGCCGCGGACCGGTATAGGGCAATGCTAGCACACGAAAGTCTACATTAAGCGCTTCCCTCAAGCCATCCTCGTCATCAAGCTTAAGGCCAAAATGCTCCTTGAGCCTTTTGCCAATATTTGGATTTGCCCAAATATAATTGACCGGCACCCGGTCGGGTTCTTGATGGTTAAGCGCGGCCAGCACCCGTTCTTTCGAATTCATATCCAACACCTTTACAGTTCTATATGGAACCACGGAACACACCGAATACACGGAATCTGATTGCCTGCATTTTCAGTGTATTCGGTGTATTCCATAGTGGAAACATCAAGCTACCCGAATCCACTATAAAAGAGGAGTGACTCGATCCCTCATGATTTGTACATTTCTCTCATGTCGAACCCCTGTTCAAATGCCGTGGTTGTCTATGCAAACCATTACCAGCCCGCCAAAGGATGGACAAGCACTTGCTCCCGCGTCGAAAGCCGCATGCTACTTTGGTGCAAGGCCGGTTATGGTGAAGTAAAAGTCAATGGACAAGCCTTTCCGCTTGAGCCGTATGATTTTCTCTGCCTTCCCTGGGGGCACCGCATTGCCTATCAGGCCCACCAGAAAGACCCGTTTTTCCTTGGGGGCATTCATATTGTGCCGGATCACAAACCCACCACACCCGTGGTTTTCGATGTGGCCCATGTGCCGTCTTCCCCCCTTGCGGGCGACCCAAACCGCAGGGACTGCAGATTTCAGGGTCTGGAAGAAACCGTAAAAGGACGATTCCAGCAACACTCCGCCCTGTTCTTTCTGGCGGAATACACCGTACAGCTTTTCCACCCCCAGCCACCGGCTGAATGGCTGGCACGGCTCACGGCCCGCCAGTTGCTGTATCATCTCACAAAGCTCTCGGACAACCCGCCGCAGGAAGCGGTCGGCCTTCCACCGGAACTACTGCGCCTGATGGAACATGTACGTAATCACATCGGCCAGCCCATCACGCTACAGGATCTGGCCGACCTGTCGGAAAAGAGTCCAGCCACCCTGCACCGGCTTTTCCAGAAGCACCTCCACACCAGCCCCGCGCAATGGATTGCCGACCAGCGCTTCAACGAAGCCCAACGCCTTTGCCGCACCACCCACCTGACCGCCACCGAACTGGCCGAGCGGCTGGGCTTCGGCGACATCTACCACTTCTCGAAATTCTTCAAGCGCAAGGCAGGCATCTCCATCCGCGAATACCGCAGCCAACAGGGCAGAATGCTTTGATAAGAGATTAACTTGATCGGTATTTTGCCTTAATGCGCCTTCCAAGCCTTGGAAACGGATACCAGTCCCTTCTTGGCCATATGATTGGTGAGAATGGCATCAAAACCATGCTCAATCAGAAGAATGAACCCAACGAATGGAAGGGCAGAGGTTCCGCTGGCAATCAACCTTCCGGCCAATATAACCCACATGAAGCTGTATCCCAGCAACTCCATCACGCCCAGTGCCCGATGCCCCATGTAGAAATCGCCCAAGCACGGAAGGCACAGCGACATCAGGGTTGGCTTTTTGGGTTGAATGAATTTATCCCCGCACTTTTCACAGGCATAGATACTCTTTGGTATAGGCGTATAGCAAGAGGGGCACAGGTTGTCGCGACATTCGAAACTGGGCATGTGGAATTCTTCCTTTTGTGCCCGCATAATCATTTCATTAACGAAAGCCTTGGCAGGCTTTCGGTCGAACGATGGCATGCTGGAAAAGGTATATCGCTTCTTATCCTTCAGCTTGAACACCATCGATGAAGAGAGGCCGCCCGTGGAAAACTTTTTAATCTGGTCATACGGAATATGCCACTTCATCTGTAGTGGCTTGGCGTTCTTGCCAACGTTCAGCAGAATGATGCGATAGTTCGTGAAAATGAAGACCGTTCGGTTGATGTAGGAGGAGAAAGCACCCAGAAAATATTGCTCGGCAAGGTTGCAGTAGATGCCACTAGAGGCAAAACGAACCTCTTCGCCAGCAAACAGCATGCGTTCAAGAAGAGGTTCGATTGTTTGGAGCAACGCCACTTTCTTCTTGAACAAACGCCGAACTCCAACCCCCTTCGTTTTGGGAAAGATCTGGGGCAAGAAGTATGGTTGGCTACCTAAATCATTGACCTCCCCCTTCAGCTTGTCGTCATCCAAAGCCTCAAGGAAAGAAGCCCTGACTTCTTCATAGTCTCTATTCACCACAATCGTATTATCAATAGACATGCGCACTCCCGCCTGATTTTGTATTCATCAACTTACAACACACGAAATAAAAATACCGTCATTCACCAAGAATCAAAGAAAAAGATTGCCCGGATTCAGCAGGCCTGCCGGATCGAACAGGTGTTTCAGTTTCCGCATTTTGCAGATACCGTCGTCGCCATACATGAGCCTGAGGAAGTCGGTTTTGTTTTTACCAATGCCATGCTCGGCGGAGACGGAACCGCTCATGGCGACAACCTGCCTTGCCCAGTCGAGATAGAGCGCCTTGCCCGCCTCGTATTCTTCCATGCTGCGCGGGATAATGTTGACGTGGACATGGTTGTTGCCGATGTGGCCGAAGATGGCATATTCCAGCCCGGCCTCGGCCAATCCTTCATGGTACATGTGCATGACCGTTTCCATCTGGTCATCGGGCACCGACATGTCGGTGCCAAGCTTGGTGAGTTCGGGGATCGTTTTCTTGCGCTCGCCGATCAGCATGTTGACCGCTTCGGGAACGGCGTGGCGGAAATTCTTGAGCGTTTCAATTTCATGCTCCCCCTCCGCAAACCAGCAATCGATCGCTTCCCCGGCCTTTTCCACCACGGCATCCGGCACTTCGGTGTCGTACTCAAAATAGATGGCCGTGTGGAATTCGGTTTTCAGTTCCGGCAAATCGGCAAAGGCCGTGTTTCCGGCCTTCATACGGCGCAAAAGTTCCAATGCTTGGGCATCGAAAAACTCAATGGCTGTAGGCGGGAGCGGCGATCCCGCCCGTGGAGCAGGCGAGCCGCCTGCGGTACAGGCTGTAGGTGGGGGCGTTGACCCCGCCCCCCGCAGGAACCGCACAAACCCCAACGCCTCTTCCTCGGATGCGAAAAAAGCCACCAAGCAATTGAGCTGTTCCGGCTTGGGCAACAGTTTGATGGTGATTTCCGTCACAATGCCCAGCGTGCCCTCGGCTCCAATGAAGAGATCGACCAGATCCATGTCCGGCTTCACGAAATATCCTGCGGCATTCTTGACCCCTGTAGTCCCACACCTGTTTAGGTATGGGATTATGGGAATCTCTCCGGAAATGCTCCCGAGCTTGAAGCCCAGACCGGCGACCTTGTGCTTTCCGCGCTCAACCCAAATTGTTTCACCGTTGGCCAGAACGACTTCCAGCGCATGGATCCAATTGCGAACGGCACCGTATTTGAACGAGCGGGCACCGGAGGCGTTGTTGGCCACCATCCCACCGATGGAGGCCGTGGTTTCGGTGGGATCGGGCGGAAAGAACATTGCGGGGTCTGCGATCCCGCACACCGCCTTGCGAATGTCGTCCAGCAACGCACCAGACTGTACGGTCATTTGGTCGCCCTTGATTTCTCCAATGGCGTTCATGCGCGAGAGGTTGAGGATCAATCCGCCTTCAGGCACGCAACCGCCAGTAATGCCGGTGCGGCCGCCCTGCACCGTAACCGGCCAATTGTTTTCAGCGGCAGCTTGCAATGCTTCGCGCACCTCGTTTGCAGACTTGGGAAACACAATCTTTTCGGCATGCCCCGCCCTGCGCGACTCATCGCGTAGATAGTCGGCATAATCCTCATTCACATTCAGGATTTCCAGTGACATACGGATTGTTTATCACACATAATTGGGAGTGGATAGCGACTAATTTCCACAAAGATCACGAAGCAAGTCCTCTGTGGCTTTGTGCCTCTGTGTGAGATAAATTCTAGAATTGTTCATTATCGCGGAGGTAGCGCCATTGGCCAGCAGGCAGATTGCCAAGCATAACACGGCCAATACGAATGCGCTTTAGACCAACGACCTTGAGGCCGACGAGCTCGCACATGCGGCGGATCTGCCGCTTCTTGCCTTCATGCAGAACGAAACGGAGCTGGTCTTCGTTCTGCCAACTGACCTTGGCGGGCTTGAGCGGCTTGTCGTCGAGACTGAGTCCATGGTTGAGCAATTTAAGCCCTTTGCCGGAAAGGTGGCCGGTAACACGCACGAGGTATTCCTTGTCGACCTCGGAATCCTCGCCAATGATGCGGCGGGCAACGCGGCCATCCTGCGTAAGCACTAGCAGGCCGGTGGAGTCGATATCGAGCCGTCCGGCGGGAACAAGACCCTTGAGCTGCGCAGGATGGAACCTGCGCGGCGACTTGTCTTGGCGCCAGCGGGTTTCCTTGGAAATCAAGTCGGTAGCGGGCTTGTGGTTGTGCTCCGGCTGGCAGGAAACATAGCCAATGGGCTTATTGAGCAGGATCGTCACCTGTGTCGATTGCCGTTTGCGCCCTTCCTCCGCCAATTCAATTTCGGCATCGGGCAATATCTTGCTTCCTAGCTCCGAAACAACCTGGCCATCAACCAGGACTAGCCCGCGTTCGATGTAGCGGTCGGCCTCGCGCCGGGAGCACATACCTCTGCCAGCCATGATTTTTGATAGGCGTTGTTTTTCCATGACATGGGGCAGGCACTAGGCCTTCCCTTACTTTCTCCAGAAGCTGGGAAGGAAGAGGATGAGGACGGTGTAGAGTTCGAGGCGGCCAAGCAGCATGAAGACCGTCAGGATGCCCTGCCCCAGCGGGGAGATGGCGGCATAGTTTTGCGTGGCGCCCACCGCATTCAAGCCGGGGCCAATGTTGCCGAGCGTGGCGATCACGGAGGTTGCAGCGGTTTCAAGGTTTGGCGTGAAAAAGGTCATGACGAAGGAACCGCCAGCAAAAATCAGTATGAAGATGGCGAAGAAGGCGGAGATGTGGGAGACGATCTCCTGCTCGACCGGCTTGCCGCCCAGCTTCATTTGGATGACGGCGGAGGGGCGCATGAACAGCTTCATTTCCCGGAGCATCTTCTTGAACATGATGAATACGCGGACAATCTTCATTCCGCCGCCGGTCGATCCCGCGCAACCGCCCATGAACATCATCACGACAAGCAGCAGGCGCGATGCATTCGGCCATTGGTCGAAGTCGGCGGTGCAAAACCCGGTGGTGGTCATGATGGAGGTGGCGGTGAAGGTGGCATCGCGGAAGCAGCGGCCAAGGGAGGCGGCTCCGGCGGCCCAGATATTGAAGGTGATGAAAAGCGAGGCCCCGGCGAGGAAGGTGAAATAGAACCGGAATTCGGGATCACGGAAGTAGCGCCCCGGCTTGCCGGTGAGTGCATGGTAGTGGAGCGAAAAGTTTATGCCGGCAAGGAACATGAATACGATGATGATGGCATCGACCGCAATGCTGTCGAACGCCCCGATGCTGGCGGAGTGGGTGGAGAAGCCGCCGGTGGCCATGGTGCCGAAGGTGTGGCAGAAGGAATCGAACCAACCCATCTTTCCAACAAACTTGAGCAACAGGGCTTCGAGAAGCGTAAGGAGTGCATAGACACCCCATAGCAGCTTGGCGGTGGTGGTGATGCGCGGGGTGAGGCGATCCTTGGAGGGGCCGGGCATTTCGGCGCGATAGATCTGCATGCCGCCCACGCCAAGGAACGGAAGGATCGCGACGCAGAGCACCAGTACGCCCATGCCGCCGAACCAATGCGTGAGCGCACGCCAGAAATGGATGCCGCGCGGAATGTCCTCGAGACCCGAAAGCACGGACGCCCCCGTGGTCGTAAAACCGGACATGGTTTCGAACATGGCCGAAACCGGATGCGCAATGATGCCGGAAAAAATATAGGGCAGCGAACCAAAGAGGGTCGCGGAAAGCCAGCCGAAAACCACTATGCCAAAACCGTCGCGCCGGGAGAGGTTGATGTCGCCGCGCGTCAGGATGCCGACCACGCCGGCGCAAACCACGGCAATGAGGCCGGCATAGATCAGGCTCATCTGGATCCTGGCTGGCTCGTTGTAGTGGAAGGAGACCCCGGCACAGCCCATGATCGCAATGCCGATCACAAGCGTCATGTAGGAAACAAGATGGAATACGGCACGTTTGTTCATAGGAAAATGGACTGGATCTTCTTGACCGTGTCGGGATGGCAAAAAACCAGTACGCGGTCGTTGGCCTCCAACTGGAGGTTGCCGGTGGCGGTCATCACCTCGCCGTTGCGCATGACCGTGGCAATGATGGCCGTGCTTGGTATCTTGATTTCCTGAATGCGCTTGCCGGCGATCCGGCTGCCGGCGGTGATAATCACATCGAGCAGTTCACCCGGCAGGTTGTGCAGGAGCGAGGCGGCTCGAACCTTCTTGGAGCGGAGGTAGTGGAGGATCGCGTTGGTGGTCGAGATGTACGGACTTACCACGCGGTTGACCAGATTGAGTTGCTCAACCACCGGAACAAAGTCGGTGCGCGTAATCTGCGTTGCCGTGAACGCTGTTCCCTTTTTCTGCGCCATCAGGCAGTTCATGATGTTGCCTTCGTCGTCACCGGTCAGCGCAACGAATGCGGTGCGGTCGTGAAGGCCGGATTCCTCCAGTGCACTCTCACTCAGCGAATCGGCCCGAAGAATCAGCGTTTTGTTGAGTTCGGCCGAGCAGAAGCGGGCGCGTTCCTCGTCGCGCTCCAGCAATACGCACTCGACGTCGTTCTCGATAAACTTGGCGAGCATCAGGCCAAGGTCGCCGCCGCCGGCAATGATCACCTTTTCGAACGGCTTGATATCGGGGCAAACCCAGTCGAAGAACGCGGCAATATCGGGACGTTGCCCGACCAGATAGACGAGGTCGTTCTGCTTGAAGACGGTATTGCCGTGCGGCACCACCAGTTCGTTTCTGCGGCGAATGGCAATCACGCGGACACTCTGGATCAGATCGAGACGGTCGCACTCGGCCGGGGTACGGTCCAATAGCGGGCTGACCGCGTTGACACTGAAGCCCGCCACCATCACCTTTCCGGCAAAAAGATCGAACGCCTCCAGCGCGCCCGGCATCTGGAGCATGTTGAAAACCTCGCGGGCGCACTCCTGCTTCTGGTTGATGACCAGATCGATGCCCATTTCCTGCAAATCATAGTGCCGCGATCCATGGATGTATTTCGGGTTCGTCACGCGGGCAATCTTGCCCTTCACGCCGGTGGAGTTCGCGAACAGGCAGGCAAGAATATTCACCTCGTCGTTATCGGTCACGGCAATAAGCAGGTCGGATTTTTCAACCCCCGCCTCCTCGAGCACGGCCGGACTCGAACCCCGCCCGCAAATCGTCAGGATATCCAGCCCGGCCTCGGCCTGTGCCAACGCCTCCGCATCGGCATCCACCATCACGACGCTATGCCGCTCTTCGCACAGCCGCATGGCAAGCTGCCGCCCGGCATTGCCGGCTCCAATAATCACGATCCGCATAGGTTCCCCTAAATCCACCCTACATGTTCAAAACGCCGCATTGTATCAGGAAAAAAAGGAGATAAGCAACCCCCTGTTCGAGTCGGCCGGGAAACGTCCTGCATGGCCGTTTTCTGCTTATCTGCATTGATGTTTCTTCACCATGGCCGCATATTCCGGGCATGAAAATTCTACTTTGCAACGATGACGGCATCCATGCACGCGGGATTTCCGTGCTCCACAAAGCCATTGGCGAACTGGGCGAACTGCATGTGGTTGCCCCAGACACGGAATGCAGCGCGGCCGGACACGCCATCACCTTGACCGACCCGATCAAGACCATCTCCATCGAAAAAAACGAGCAGATTTTCGGCACCGCCGTCGGTGGAACCCCGGCCGACTGCATCAAGCTCGCCCTCTGCCTGCTGCACAAGGACAACTTACCTGATCTCGTTGTCAGCGGAATCAATCTCGGCTCAAACACCGGCATCAGCGTGCTCTATTCCGGCACGGTCTCCGCCGCCAGCGAAGCCGTCATCCTCGGTGTGCCCGGCATTGCCATTTCGCTCTGCACCTACCAGGATCCGCACTGGGACACCGCCGCAAAGGTCGCCGAGGAAATCGTCGCAAAGGTGATGAACAACCCGCTGCCCGCTGGCACCCTGCTCAACGTCAATATCCCAAACATTCCCCACTCCGAGCTAAAGGGCATGAAGGCTGCCCGCATGGGGCGCTCGCGCTTCGTCGAAAAGTTTTCGACCCATCTCGACCCGCGCGGCAACAACTATTACTGGCTCGATGGTGAGCTTGATCTACTTGACGACTCCGCCGACACCGATGTGCGCGTTGTCAACGAGGGCTACGTCGCACTCACCCCCATCCACATCGACCTCACCGCCAAGTATGCCATGGAGCAGGTCGAGACGTGGAATGTGGAGTATTGAGGAGAAGATCCTGGAGTGCGGCGGCAACCAACGGGCGACACCGCTTTTCGATGGCCGAGCGATAGCAAAAGCGGTGTGGCCTTTCAGTTCCCACCGCACTCCAAAGCGTTGCCGACTCATCCCGTGATCAGTTCAGCTAGCTCCACCGGCATCTCCCCATCCGCATCGAAGCGTTCCAAATCACGGTTGCAGACCATGGAAAAATGGTTGAGCAGGGAATCATGAACCTGATCCATTTCAGGGCATGCATCGCCAAGTATCGTTTTCAAGGAAGCCACCGGTTCGCCGACGAGGCCGCAAGGCACGATGGTCTGGAAGCCGGAGAGGTCGAGGTCGACGTTAAAGCTCATGCCGTGGAACGAGACCCATTTTTTCAGCCGGAATCCGATGGCGGCGATCTTGCCGGCCTCGGTCCATGCGCCGGACTTTCCTTCCTTCCGGAATCCCTCTATCCCAAAATCGCCCAAGGTTCGGATGGCGATCTCTTCAAGGTTGGAGAGGTAGCCGTGCGAATCGGCTTCGTTGCCGCCAAGATGCAGAATGGGATAGAGCACCCATTGGCCGGGGCCGTGGTAGGTTACATCGCCACCGCGCTCGGCATGGAACAGTTCGATACCCAGTTCGCGGTACTCCTCCTCGGTCTTGAGCAGATAGTTGTCGCGCCCGCGGTTGCCTAGCGTGACGACCGGCTGGTGCTGAAGGATCAGGATCGTATCGGGGATTCGGTCTTCCTGCCGCGCCTTGAGCAGGCGGCGCTGCATGTTCAATCCAACTTGGTAGGGAACGGGATCGCTGAAACTGATGGAATAGGCCATGGGAATTTCGAATGTCGAAGGAATGACAGAAATTACGCATTGCGCATTACTTGCTACGCTTCCCTACTCCGCCGGGCAAAGCTCATCGTAGGAATCGGCATCAAGCATGTCGTCCACGTCGGACTCATCGGCCATCTTCAGCTTAAAGAGCCATCCGGCACCAAAAGCATCCTGGTTGATCAGTTCCGGGGCATCCTCTAGTTCGGCATTGATTTCAATGACCTCGCCTGCCACCGGAGCGTAGATATCGGCGGCAGCCTTGACGGATTCCACCACGGCGGCTTCATCGCCCTCTTTGAATTCGGCTCCAACCTCCGGAAGCTCTACAAAGGTCAGGTCGGAAAGCTGGCTTTGGGCAAAATCGGTGATGCCTACCGTCGCGATGCCCTCATCGAGGGAAACCCATTCGTGGGTTTTTGCGTAGAACAGATCTTGGGGTGTGGCCATTTTATTTCTCCTAGTCTAACCAATGGAAAAGTGGAGGTGCGGATCGGATTCGAACCGATGTTCATGGATTTGCAATCCAGTGCCTAACCACTTGGCTACCGCACCTTTTGTCTTAAAAAGCGCCATCAATGTAATGATGAACGCGGGGCTTTCAAACAAAAATGTGTAAAAAATGAACTGTGTCTTGCAGCGTCTCCCCTGGGAAGGACTAGAGACGCAACACGGCGTTATCAATCAACCGCGTATTGCCTATTTTTACCGCCAGGGCAATCAACACATCGTTCTTGATCTCATCAACAGAGGCCAGCGAATCATCGTCCACGATCTCGATATAATCGATTTCCGCCCCGGAGACGGACTCGATCAGATCCGCCATCGCTTGCCGCAGGACTGTGGCATCGCGCTCCCCTTGCCCGAACAACGCCAATGCTTGGTCGAGCGAACGGCGCAGACAGAGGGCGTTCCCTCGCTGGCTTTCGGAAAGATGTTTATTGCGCGAACTCATCGCCAACCCATCCGCTTCGCGAACAATCGGTCCGCGAACAATTTCAACGGGGAAGTCGAGGTCGCGCACCATGCGCTCGATAATGCGCAGTTGCTGGGCATCCTTTTCGCCAAACACCGCCAGATCCGGCTGCACGAGATTGAACAGCTTCGCCACCACCGTGCATACCCCACGGAAATGGCCCGGGCGCGACGCACCGCACAACACGTCGGAGAGCGATTCCTCGTCGACCCACACGCTGGCATCGGCGGCATACATGTTCACGGGTTCCGGATAAAAAACAATATCCACGCCCTCCTGCCCGCACAGCGCTTCGTCGTGGCCGAAGTCGCGCGGATAGGCATCGAGACCCTCGTTCGGACCAAACTGGGTCGGATTGACGAATATGCTCACCACGAGCACATCGCACCGCTCGCGCGCAAGGCGCATCAACGAAAGATGCCCCTCGTGCAGGAAGCCCATCGTCGGCACAAGGCCAACCACGCGCCCCGCCCGCTTCAGCTCCAGCGCGCGCTGCTGCATCTCTTCTGGTGTCCGGATAATGTCCATACGCTATATCGTCTTGAGAACGGCCTTGGTCAAGGCAGCGGCGGCAATGGCCAGGCCAAAACTCAGCAGGGTTCCAATCAGGACATATTCCTCCATCTTTGGGTCTTTCTTAACATCATCGAAGCGCACTATTAGGATCGATTTAGCCGCAACAAGAAATCCTATTCCGCCGAGATGGCCGATGAAAATAAACAAAAAAATCAAGCTCCTCTCCAACCGGCCAATGAGTCGTCCACTATCCTTTAACCCATTCATCCGTGCTTCCAAGCCGTTTTCCCTCAATATTTTGTCTGCCACTTTGCCCACAAGGGAACCTGCACCCAGCACAACCACCGAGAACCCAGCTATCAGCACCATCCATCGCAGCCCCACCCCGTTGAAATCCTCGATCCAACCAAATCCAAGGCAAAACCAAAGGATGGCCAGCAGGGACAGGGCATGGATGCCCTGATCGACGCAGAACGACTGCCATGTGTCCCGGCAACCTTGTTTTACCGCATCGACAAGTCCATGTGAAACAAATACGAGAATCGGCAGTATCCACGCAGTCCATTGCTGGAGAAACAGGTAGGTCAATCCCGCAACAAGCATCGAATGAAACATGTTTGCCCAAACTAGTTTTTTCCGCTGCTCAAGCCAATCGGGCTGGAGCAGAAAATCGGCGATGAAATGCGCGGAAACCAGCACAAGAAATGTCTCTTTCATTCGCGATCCCCCTCTTATATGGAATTAATTTGAATCGTATTCCGTGGCACGGGCATCTTGCCCGTGGACCATGGGTAGGATGCCCATGCTACGTTGCGTTCCGCAAGCAAAACAATACGATCCAAGTTAATGCCATATTAAACAATCCTACGGTATATGGTAAATATCGCCCATTTGGGTGATATTTCTAAATTATCGCCCATCTGGGTGATATTTATTTACCCATTAGCGATAATGTCTCGAATTCTTCCAGAATGGGTTCGATGTCCGGCCAAAACGCCGTTTGCAGGGATTTGTTGATGGTTGACTGGGTTACTCCTGTTTCCCCGGAAATTTCCATTTGAGTTTTCCCAAGAAGGGTTCCCGCCAGAGTGCGCGCCTGATGCGGGCTCCAGCGTCGAACCAGCACATCCAGCAAATGCAAAGCACTGTTCATGGCCACGGGAAACAGTTTTTTTCTGATGAAGAGAAGCCCATTAGCGATGGTTTTTTCAATGTTTTCAACCCTCGCCCAGATACCGTAAACAGATCGCCTGTCGATTCGGAAATCCGCTCCATGTTGACCTGCTTCATATCGGCCTCGCCCCATGCAATGGACACTCGGCTATCAACGGAAAACGCCTTTTCCCGTTTCAAGCTGGCGCGCAAATACAAGGCTATCCGCAACGACATGCTGCAATCCGAAAGCAGCATCTGCCAGCTGTCGCCGCTGTAGACATCCACCGAGCCGACCACCGCATCTGGAAAGACATCGGCCGCGGATTTTACAATGTGCACCACCTTCCGATGATCTTCCGGAGACAGCCCCGAAGATCCTACAACATCGCCCGTCAGCACAGCTTGCATAGTCGTTTACTCCTAGTAGGTTTGTTCGTCGGCCGGGAACACGCCTGACTCGACTTCGGCCTTGTAGGCGGAGAGTGCTTTGGCAATGAGGGGATTGAGGTCGGCATATTTCTTTACAAACTTGGGAACCGGCTTGCCGCTGATGCCGAGCAGATCGGTAAAGACCAGTACCTGGCCATCGCATCCCGCACCGGCACCGATTCCAATGGTTGGAATCGAGAGTGCACTTGAAATCATTTCGCCCAACTCGGCGGGTACACATTCGAGTACGATCGCAAAGGCGCCGGCCTGTTCGACCGCCATTGCATCGTCCATCAGTTGGCGCGCCTGCTCCGAAGTCTTGCCCTGCACCTTGTAGCCACCCATCTCCTTGATGCTCTGCGGCGTCAGGCCGATATGCCCCAGCACGGGAACCCCGTTTGCCACCAGCGCTTCGATCAATTCCGCGCGCACCGCGCCGCCCTCGATCTTCACGGCGTCGGCATGCGCCTCCTTGATAAAGCGACCAGCATTTTCCAGCCCCATTTCAATGGAGGGCTGGTACGACATGAACGGCATATCGGCGATCACCAGCGCATTCTCCACGCCGCGCGAAACCGCCGCTGTATGGTGAAGCATTTCCTCCATGCTCACCGGCAGGGTCGTCTCGTAGCCCAGCACCGTCATGCCCAGCGAATCCCCCACCAGCACAACGGGAATATCCGCACCATCCACCAGCGAAGCCGTCAACGCATCGTACGCCGTCAGCATCGCGATTTTGCGCTCCCCCTTCAGGGCCTTAATCTTTGCCGCAGTCCATTTCATTTTTGTTGAGCCTCTTTCTTTGCCTTGAGGAACTTGATGTCATCCGCATCCTTCCCGCGGGCTACGGCCTCCTTGGCAGCCAACAAATCATCCATGTTAACACATTTAACCCTGGTTCCATCCTCGGTTGGATGAACAACCGCCCTTAATTCAACTTCATCAAATTTCGGAAGCCCTGCTACAGCCATATGGAATTGTAATACACCCCATTTAGTTGGGAATGTTTGAATTAAATTTTCACCATGTTCCCCAATAGGCAAAAGAGGAATGTCCAGTTCATCCCCGATCACGTCGTTGATCAAGGAAATGTTTTCCACATCCGATGCCGGGATAAAAAAATCCCAATCCATGGAAAACCGGGGAAACCCTTCAAGCCGAACCGCTTGTCCGCCAATGAGGAGATATCGAATATCAAACCGGTTGAATAGCTCGATTACTTCCTCCACTTGACCCCCCCCTGCTTCGCTATTTGATCAAAAAGTTCATCCTTCCATGCATTGAATGCTTCATAGGAATCAAAGCGTTGCGCTTTGAATTTGGGAAGATTGGCAGGTTTGGGACAGGAAACCACCTTTGGATTGCGTGCCCAAATCTTGAATTTGGCATTATAGTCGTCGCGATAGGCCATTTTACTCACCACCGTTCGTCAAAAACGCTCAGGTCGTCATCCTGTGGCAATGAACGAAGGATCTCGGCGACCGGCTTGTGCGCTTCGGGCAGTACCAGCCCGGGGCGGACATCACACAAGGGTTGTACGACAAACCGCCGCTCTGTCCAACGCGGATGGGGAACCTCCAACCCGTCGCTATCGACGATCTGCCCGTTCGCATAGATCATGTCGATATCGATCGGACGCGGCGCATTGCGATCTTCCGTCCGTTCGCGGCCAAGGTTTTTTTCGATTTTCCCGATATAGGAAAGCCAGCTTTCCAGCGGCAATTCGCTTTCAACGATCACAACCGAGTTGAGGTAGGCCATATCCTGGTATTCCGGCTTCACGTCCACCGGCGTCGTTTCATAGATCGGCGACTGATCGATAAAGTTCGTGCGCGGCGCCGACAACAGCAGGTTTTTCGCCTGCATCAGCAACCGTTTCCGGTTGTAAAGATTGGAGCCTAGGCTAAACCCGATTTCCATATCCGATCTCTCCGTCAAACACATATTCCGCGCCGCCCGTCAGCGTGGTCTTTCCACAAGCTGTATCAATTACCAGATCATGGCCTCCGGCGCAATGCACGGGAACCGGTAACTTTACCCACCCGCGCTCGGCGGCCAGCACGGCGACGGCGGCCACCCCCGTCCCACAGGCCAGCGTTTCCGCCTCGACCCCGCGCTCATAGGTGCGCATCGACAAGGTACCATTGGTCTCCACCTGGGCAAAGTTGGCATTTGTTCCGTTCGGTTCGAATCGTTTGTGATAGCGCAACATGCTTCCAGCCTTTGGGAGATCCACCGCCTGCACATTGTCCACCCACGCCACAACATGCGGCACACCGGTATTCACGAAATCGATCATCCATTCCAGATCAAGCGCCACTCCAAGCTCCAGATCAGTCGGATCGGTCAAACCGAGCCGGACCTGATCCCCCATAACCTCGGCATGCACAATACCCGCACCGGTCTCGATCTCCATGCTGGCCGGAGCCGCGCCCAAATCATACGCCAACCGCGCAATGCAACGTGCGCCATTGCCGCACATATCCTGCTCGCCGCCATCGGGATTGATGAACCGCATCCGCAGGTCGGCCGTTTCCGAAGACTGGAGAAGAATGATCCCATCGCACCCTATGCCAATGCGGCGACAGGCGATACGCTGGATGAACGCTTTGTCATCCATTGGGAATCCCAACGTACGGTCATCGACCATGATAAAGTCGTTGCCCGCCCCGTGCATTTTGGTGAATCGGATTTTCATCGAATGGAGTTCAACTTGCCACAAAAGCTCCGCGGGCTGGAAACAAAAAGGGCCGCTTCCCGGCGCTTATTCGGCCAACGCTACCAAATCACTTCAACTTCGTATTCGCAGAAAGTCCTATCGGAAGTTACCACCGGCAAGCCGTGGTTCGTGGCGAGAACTTGTCGGAATCGCTGCACAGCCAAACAAGGGCGCACGTATCAAGCAACACCTTCATGCCAGACCCCAGTCCCCCAGTTCCTTGTCTGACAGCGGCTCGAAAACATCCGCATCCATTTTGATTCCCTTCGATGTGCAGGTACCAAAGGCGGGACGCGCCTTGCCAGGAGAGGACAGCAGGGTAATCAGGACATGGGCCTGTGCCGGCAACTTCTGGAGCTCCGGCCCTTTCACCTGTCCATTGATAATATCGGCTTCGATTGTCGTATACATGCCTAAACCTCGTTTGCTTCCTTAACTGCACCATCTTCTACCGGATTTCCCGCAGGCAGGAAACAAAAAGGGCCGCTTTCCAGTGGCCCTTCTTCGTAGCATGGGCTTCCAGCCCATGTTCACGGCCAAGATGGCCGTGCTACAACTATCCAACAAGTGCGAGCAACACACCGGCGGCCACGGCGGAGCCGATCACGCCGGCGACGTTCGGGCCCATGGCGTGCATGAGCAGGAAGTTTTGCGGGTTGGCTTCTAGGCCGACCTTGTTGGCCACGCGCGCGGCCATCGGAACGGCGGATACCCCGGCGGAGCCGATCAGCGGATTGATCTGTTCCTTGCTGAGCTTGTTCATCAGCTTGGCGAGCAGCACGCCGGCAGCGGTGCCGATCATGAAGGCCACGAGGCCGAGACCGAGGATGCCGAGCGTCTGG
>JBDLHZ010000012.1:0-17701 GCA_039715135.1 Verrucomicrobiota bacterium | reverse complement strand
GTTGCGGAGCGCGGCCAGCACCTCGTCGGCATAGCCAAGCTGATCGTCGGAAAGCGGTAGTATGCGCACCTGCTCCGGCGCGAGCCAGACGGGGAAGCCGCCGGCATAGTGCTCGGTCAGGATGCCGAAGAAGCGCTCAAGGCTGCCGAAAAGCGCGCGGTGAACCATGTAGGGTCGGTGTGCCTCGCCGTCGGCCCCGATATATTTCAGGTCGAAGCGCTCCGGCAGGTTGAAGTCGAACTGGATGGTGCTGGTCTGCCATTCGCGACCGATGGCGTCCTTGACCTTGAGATCGATCTTCGGGCCGTAGAACGCGCCGCCGCCTTCGTCGACTTCGTAGGGCAATCCCTCCGCCTTGATCGCCGCTTCGAGCGATTTCGTGGCCTGGTCCCACTGCGCGGGTTCACCGACCGCCTTTTCGGGGCGGGTGGATAAATAGGCCTTCACTTCGGTAAAGCCGAAGGTTTTCCAGATAAAGTTGCAGAAGCGGATGACTTCCTTCACTTCGTCCTCGATCTGGTCGGTGGTGCAGAAGATGTGCGCGTCATCCTGCGTAAAGCCGCGGACGCGGAAGAGCCCGTGCAGGGTTCCCGCCTTTTCGTAGCGGTAGACCGTCCCGAGTTCGGCCCAGCGCAGTGGCAGCTCGCGGTAGGAGCGCAGGCCGGACTTGTAGATTTCGATATGGAACGGGCAGTTCATCGGCTTGATGAAATATTCCTGGCCGTCGACATCCATCGCCGCATACATGCCCTCGCGGTAGAAGTCGAGGTGGCCGGAGGTTTCCCAAAGGTTGGCCTTGCCGACGTGCGGGGTATAAAGGAGGTCGTAGCCGTTCTTGAAGTGCTCCTTCTTCCAGAAATCCTCGATGGTCGAGCGGATGCGCGCGCCCTTCGGATGCCAGTGCACCAGACCGGGGCCGACCTTTTCCGAAATCGAGAACAGGTCGAGATCCTTGGCAAGGCGGCGGTGGTCGCGCTTCCGGGCCTCTTCGATTTGCTTCATGTAGAGGCGCAGTTGCTTCGGGTTGGTGAAGGCCGTGCCGTAGAGGCGCTGGAGCATGGGATTGGTTTCGTGGCCGCGATAGTACGAGCCTGCAATGTTCATGATCTTGAACGCACGCAGCTTGCCGGTACTTTCCACGTGCGGGCCGCGGCACAAATCCATGAACTCGCCGCAGGAATAGAAGGTGATTGCCTCGCCCTCCGGAACGTCGGCCAGGCGTTCGAGCTTGTATTTCTGGTCTTTCAGAAGCTCCTTCGCTTCATCGCGGGAAACCGTAATGCATTCGAATGGAAGATCCTCTTCAACGATGGCCTTCATTTCGGCTTCGATGCGCTCGAAGTCTTCCGGTGTGATGCGGTCTTCAAGGTCGAAGTCGTAGTAGAAGCCATCGTCGGTCGAAGGGCCAATATCGAGTTGCACATTGCCGAACAGGCGGCACACCGCCGCCGCCATCACATGCGCCGTGCTGTGGCGCAACATTTCCAGATCGGTTGTTTGTTCGTTTTTCATGTAGCCGAGAGAATCTCCTGTAAAAGAGCGTGAATATAGGGGGTTGCGCAAGCGGTGTCAAAAACAAGCCTCGCCAAAACATGGGTTTTAGCGAGGCGGGGTTGGTTGCTGGCGGGGCATTAGGCAAGCACTAGGCGATGGCCTTTTGGTTCGGGGATGGGGTCGCCAAACTCCTTGGCGGTGTTGATCCAAAGCGCGATGGCTTTGCGGGCGTTCGCCAGTGCGGATTCCCGGGAGTCGCCATGTGCCATGCAACCTGGCAACTCAGGGATGTCGGCAACATAGGCATTGTCCTCGTTGCTCCAGAATATAATGACCTCATATTTATCCATCGAGTTCTCCTGCTAGATGATGTCTTAAAATAATGTCACGCACCTGCTTGACCTGATAGGGCTTGGCATGGCTTCCCGTTTTTTGAAGGTTGGGTTTATCCATGATTCCTTCTCGGCGATAGACATGGTGGCTGCCGCGTATCCGTTCCTCAAAACCAAGCCGCTTGAGCAAGGCACGAAGGTCATCAAACTTAATGTTTGCATCTGAAGTTCCCATCAGAATGCGCTTAAGGGTTTTCCCGTGTTTGCCCATGACTGCATCCTCTTTGCGTCGAAGAGGAAGTGCAAGCATCTTTTTGGGGCATATTTACACTGGGCGTGATCACGGATTTACAGATCGGACCCTCTGCGGATGCTGTTGTTCCCAAACATCTTCCTGATGTTGTCGGCGGCGCGGCTGAGGCGGCTGCGCTTTTCGTGGGTGGTGGTGTCGGGGGTGGCGAAGAGGTCGAGCTGCGCGGTTTGTGGCTCGTCGGTTTCTCTCAGGCCGCTGACGCCGAAGCCGATGAGACGGACGGGACGCTGGCGCAGATGCTCGTGGAGCAGGGCCATGCCGGCTTCGCGCAAGGTGATGTCGTCCTGGCTTGGGATGGGCAGCCTGGTTTGGCGGGTGATGGTGGAAAAGTCGCTCCAACGAATTTTCAGGTGCACGGTGGCGGCGAAGAAGCCCGCCTTGCGGACGCGCCCGCCGACCTTGTCGATCAGCCGCTTATAGGTGGTTTCAATCTGGTCGCGGTCGGTCGCATCCTCCTTGAACGTGGTTTCGTTCGAGATGCTCTTGTCCTTGGTTTCGAGTACGATGCCGCGCCCATCGATGCCGCGGGCGAGCTGGCTGAAACCCTGTGCGGCGCGGGTTCCGACAGCACGTTCCAGAATTTTAAAATCGACCTGCTGGAGCTTTTCAATGGTTGAAAGCCCGAGCGAGAGTAGCTTCTTCTGCGTCACCTTTCCGACACCCCACATGCGGCCGATGGGCAGGGGCGCGAGGAATTGTTCGATGGCTTCTCGCTCGAATGGGACGAGGGTGATGCCGTCGGGCTTGTTCATATCGGACGCGATCTTGGCGAGGAACATATTGGGTGCAATGCCAACGGAGGCGGTGAGGCCGGTCTGTTCCTGGATGTCGCGCCGAATCTTTTCGGCAATGGTTTTCCCGTCGCCGAAGAGCCGTTGCGCACCGGTAACATCGAGGAACGCTTCGTCGATGGAGAGGGGTTGGACGAGGGGGGTGTAGCTCTCGAAGATGCGCATAATCTGTTGCGAGACCTCCTTGTAGCGCGCCATGTTTCCGCGCACGAAGATGGCCTCGGGGCATTTCTGGTAGGCGGTGCGCGAGGGCATGGCGGAGTGGATGCCGTATTTGCGCGCCTCGTACGATGCCGCCGCCACCACGCCGCGCTGGTCGGGCGGTGCGCCAACCACCACCGGCTTGCCGTGCAGTTCCGGGTGGTCATGCTGCTCGACAGAGGCAAAGAACGCATCCATGTCGACATGCAGGATTGTTTTTTGCGGCAGTTCCATATCCGCCACTATCCTGCAACGCTCCTGTTCTTTCAAGTTCGTTGATGGCAGGTTCTGGTTGGAAAGGGTGGAATCCGCGAGCAGGAAGCGGTATAAAACAAAGACCTGATTAAGGAATGATTGCAAAGATGAATTCACTACATCCAAGTTTCTGGGCGGCCCTGTTTGGCTGGATCATAGCGCAAACCACAAAGATGGGGTGCAGTTTGCTGGAAACCAAGCGGCTGGATTTCAGCTATATGGTCAGCACGGGGGGAATGCCTAGCGCGCACTCCGCCATGGCCTGTTCGTTGGCAACTTCGTTGGGTCTGTGCCAGGGGTTTGATTCTGCGATATTTTCCTTGGGATGCGCCTTTGCCATCGTGGTGATGTTCGATGCCCAGAGTGTCCGCGCCGCTGCCGGGAAGCAGGCGAGGCTGCTCAACCAGATTGTGGACGAACTCCTCCACGAGCACCATTTATCGGAGCAGAAGCTCAAGGAACTGCTCGGACACACACGGATGGAGGTTTTCATGGGCATGCTCACCGGCATCGCCACCGCCTTCGCCACCTTCCGCTTTATCCATCCGTAGCTCTCGAATGTGAAATATGAAAGATGAACTATGAAATCGGGTCTGCGACGTTTTCCCCGACTAAAGGCCAACGCCGCCTGAGTTCCGCTTTCATAGTTCATAGTTCATCTTTCATAATTCATATTTCCGCCGCGAAGCCGTGCTAGACCAGAAAAGCCAGCGCGGCGATGTAGATCGCGAACATGGCCGCCGCGGTTGCGGTTGCGGCCACGCGGTTGCGGCTTCGCAGCAGCAGGCTGGCGAGCAGGGTTAGCAGGAGGATCAGGCCAACGCTGGTCCAGTGCTTGGAGGATGCATGGCGGAGAAGGCTCCCGCCGCGCATGGCCACATCGGCCGCGAAGATGATCAGCAGGTTGAACATGTTGCTGCCGAGCACATTCCCCACGGCCATGTCGAGAAAGCCCATGCGGACGCTTGCGATGGAAATAACGAGTTCGGGCAGGCTGGTGGAGATGGCGAGGAAAATAGTGCCGATCAGGCTGGCCTCCAGCCCAAAGCCGCCCTGTTCCGCTGGAAGCGCCATGCGCGAGCCGAGAATGGAAAGCATGATTCCGCCGCCGATGATCAACAGGCAGAGCACGCCAAGCACGCTGTAGAAACGGGGGGCGGGCAACTGGGTTAGCATTTGTTCGGACGGCAGGTGGGTTTCTATCTTGGCCTCCCTTTGCTGGCGGTGCTCGCGCCGCAGGAAAATGCCGTAGGCGGCGGGCAGCAGCAGGACGCCCCAGCTACAATGCAGCCCAGGGACAATGGATCCGCTTGCGCCGGAAACGAGGAAGGCTCCTGCAAAAACAGCCAGCAAAACCAAGCCGTATGCCGTGGAGTCGGTGTGGGGGCTTTCCAGTTTTCCGGGATCGAACTTGCGCTGGAATAGCAGGGCTGACAGCGCAAGGATGAGCAGGTTGAATATATTCGACCCCAGCATGTTGCCCGTGGCGAGATCGGCTCCTTGCAAGGGATCGGTGCATTGGATCACCGAGGTCAGCGAAACCACCAGTTCGGGGAGGCTGGTTACGGCGGCTAGGAAAACAAGCCCCACCAAGCCCCTGCCCAGTCCGGTTCGCTCCCCGAGCGCATCGCCGTAGATGCTAAGGCGAATCCCCGCCAGCACCACCACGGCGGCGGTCGCCGCAAAGGAGAGCAGAAGCCCGGCCTGTGTTCCGATAAGCTGTTCAAGGAATTGCATCGGGGAGTTCTACAATAGTTCTTCGCGTTGGAACACTTTTTTTGCGCGGGAACCTGACCCGTAAAATTGCGGGATTTGCGGGTTGACTTCATATTCGCCCCCGCTATTATCCGATCCTTCTTTTCCGGGAATGGAACGAATTTGATTAAACGGAGTTGTTTTTGCTATGCCAAATCTGAAAAGCGCCAAAAAGAGAATGCGTCAAAACGTAGTGCTCCACGACCGCAACCAGCAGGTGCGCACTCGTCTTAAGAACGCGCGCCGCACCATGATGGATGCGCTGGAAGCCAAGAATGCCGAAGCTGGCGATGCAGCATTCCGTACCTATTGCTCGGTTCTCGACAAGGCCGCCAAGGGCGGGGTCATCAAAAAGAATACCGCTGTTCGCCGCAAAACCAATGCCGCGAACAACTTGCGCAAGATCGCATCCTGATAAAACGGATTGCGTTGAATGAAAAGCCCGCCACCGAGCGGGTTTTTTTGTGCAAAAATTTGGAGTGCGGCGGGAAGCGGAGCGCCACGCCGCTTTCCCGTTATGGAGCCGTTCGTGTGGAAAGCGGTGTCGCCCGTTGGTTGCCACCGCACTCCAAATCAATTCCACCGCTCTATCAGATCATCGACCATGAATTTGGCGATTTCCTCTGCCGCGCGCGGCAGGGCATTGCGCTTGGAGGTGGTGAGATCGGACTCGAAGAGGAAACGGGCTTCGCCGTAGGTTTTGGATTCCGACAGGGTCTCGCCTGTTTCGGCATTCTTAAGCGTGGCGATGCCGGTAATGCGCAACCGGTATTGCTCCGGTGTGGTTTTCAGGTCGTCGCGGAAGGCGATGGCCCTTAACTTATAATCGGTGAGTTTCACTTCGATGACGGCATCGGAGTTGTCGGGGGAGTTCCGCAGCTTGAGCCGCCCGTCGAATTGGATCCGTTGGCGCAACGCCCTGGTAACCTGCAGCTCGATGGCCGGCTCGGCCGTTGCATTGACGACAGGGGCTACATAGACAGTCTCAATACCCTTGGGGCGGGTGCCTCCAAGTTGGTAACCCATGCAGCCCGCCAGCAGGAGGGTGGCAACAAGGCTACTTAACAGATGGAATCTTCTCTTCATAACCACTATGAGAAACAGTTTAACTCACACAAAGACACGAAGGCACGGAGCAGAACCTGAATCCCTGTGGCTTTGTGGCTTCGTGTGAGACCGATTAATACAACTTATTGACACAACAGGAAACTAGGGACTCTCCCAGAAAAATTGGATTTGTCAAAGCTTGATTCCGGCGGGAAGCCTGCCTAGTGTGCCCGTTCGCTTTTTAAACCCAACCGAAGAGGATATGATGAAAAAGGTACTGATTCCGACGAAACTGAATGCGGTTGCCCGCGAAACACTGGAGAAACATGGCGGCTATGAGGTCGTACAGGACGACTCGTCGGATTTCGGTGCCTTGGCTTCCCAAAACCCCGATACCTATGCGGTGTTTGTACGCTCCGAAAAGGTGACGCCGGAAATCATCGATGCCCTGCCTTCGCTAAAAGTGGTTATCCGCGCTGGTGCCGGCTACAACACAATCGACACCAAGTATGCCCGCTCGAAGGGCATCGACGTGATGAACACGCCGGGCGCCAATGCCAACGCCGTGGCCGAGGAGGTCGTTGCCTTGATGTTGGCGGATGCCCGCCACGTGATCCCGTCCGATGCCTCCACCCGCGCTGGCAAATGGGAAAAGAAAAACTTCATGGGCAAGGAAGTTACCGGCAAGACCATCGGCATCGTCGGTTTCGGTGCCATTGGCCAGCTGGTGGCCAAACGGTTGTCGGGCTTCGATGTCGAGGTGCTCGCCTACGATCCCTTCCTCGCTACCGAACGCGCCAAGGAGCTGGGTGCGGAATCGGTCGAGCTCGATGAGATTTTTGAAAGGTGCGACTATGTCTCGCTGCACATGCCCGAAAACGACGAGACGCGGGGCATCGTGGGCAAATCACTGTTCTCGCGCATGAAGAACGGGGCAACGCTGATCAACTGCGCCCGCGCCGGCATCATCAACGAGGACGACCTGCGCGAGCTTAAGGCCGACAAGGGGTTGCGCTTCCTGAACGATGTCTATGCCAAGGATGCCGAAGGCGACAAGTCGGTGGCCGACATTGCCGACATCATGGTGCCTCATCTTGGGGCCAGCACGGTGGAGGCGAACTACAACGCCGCCTCCCGCTCCGCCTCCCAGTTGATCGACTACGACGACAAGGGAATCGCCTCCTACGTCGTCAACCGCGATGTTCCGGAAGGCCTCGACCGCGCCTATAGCGAACTTGCCTTCATGCTGTCGCATCTGTGCCGTAGCATCGCCGGCGGGCACAAGAAAATGAAGCTGATCGAAACCAGCTTCTACGGAAACCTCAAGCCCTATGCCGACTGGCTGCTTGTCCAGATCGTTGCCGCGCTGAGCGACGACTTCGACCGGACGCAGGGCTGCGAGGCGGCGCTTGAATACCTCAAGGAAATGGGCGTCGAGTATTTCAACCGCGAAACCGATACCGCGAAGGGCTATGAAAACTCCATCACCGTCGATGTCACCACCTCCGTCGATGCGGCGCACTTCCAGCGCATCAGCGTCCGCGGAACCGTGACCGAAGGAAACATGATGATTTCGCGCATCAACGACTTCGACAAGCTCTACTTCGAGCCTGCCGGCACCGCCGCGCTCTTCATCTACAAGGATCGTCCGGGCGTCATCGGCCAGATCGGCAATGGCTTGGCCGAGGCCGGCATCAACATCGACGACATGCGCAATCCGCACGATCCCTCCGGCGAAAATTCGCTGGCTCTGATGAAGATCAGCCAGGAGATCGATTGTGCGCTCGTCGACAAGATTGCCGCGCAGATCGACGCGCTGCACGCCTCCTGCGTGAACTTCTGAGCTGGCGGGAGCGCGTCAAACCGCTTGCAATCTGCCGCTTCCTATTTTATTACAAACCCATGGACGAATCCAAACAGTTTGTATCTTTGGTCGAGGAATACCGGGCGAGCTGCCTTTGGTTTCTCAGGAAGGATCTGATGCCTTCCGACCGGGACGCCCAAATTCGCGTGCTTAACTGCATCGAAGAGAGTGGTGATCGGAACGCTTTCATTCAATCGCGGAAGCTCAAGCAATGGCTCTCACAACATTCCAACGAAGCATTTGCCGCATCCTAGCCCCTTCGCGCAAGGAGCGCGAGAGCTATGTGGCCGGGGGGCTTGCCCTGAATGTACTGCTGGATGCGCCCCGTCTCTCCGAGGATATCGACCTGTTCCATGATACGATGGAGGCGCTTGCCTTTACCGTTGGCGAGGATTGCCGACTTTTGGAGGCGGCGGGGCATGCGGTGGAGTTTGTTCGCGAGGCACCCGCTTTTGCCGAGGCCAACATCGGGAAGGATGGGGAATCCACCACGATTCAGTGGGTGCATGATAGTGCCTTCCGTTTCTTTCCGCTGGAGGAAAACCGGGAGTTGGGCGTTACGATGCATTCGTTCGATCTTGCAACCAACAAAGTGATGGCCATGGTTGGCCGTGTGAAGCCCCGCGATTGGATCGATGTCATGAGTTGCTGCGAAAAACTACAGCCTTTGGGGTTCCTGGTGTGGGCGGCCTGCGGAAAGGATCCCGGCTTCAATCCCGTTTCATTGCTGCAGTTCATCAAGCGTTCAACCCGCTATACCCAGCCGGAACTTGATGAACTGGACTTCGATGGCGAAACGCCGGACGCGGCGGAACTCGGGGCGTGTTGGCATGGGCATGTTTGGGATGCGGAGCGGATCGTTGAGCGTCTCCCGGCCGAGCATGTGGGGGAGTGTGTCCTGTCTGCCGAAGGCGGCTTGTGCCAGGCGTTGCCCGACGACGTGTCGGAACTACGGTTCCACAAGGGACGCATCGGTGGCGCAATGCCAACCTTTCCGTGCGGGGAATAGGTTCCCCATGGATCAGCAAGAAAAGCCCCCGAAGCTGCTGGAGCTTTTTTGCGTATTTGCGCAGGTAAGCGCGCTCACGATTGGCGGCGGCTATGTCATGTTTCCGCTGCTCAAGCGCGAAGTGGTCGATTCCAAGGGTTGGACATCCGCCGGGGAACTGGTCGACTACTATGCGCTCGGCCAATCGGTTCCCGGAATCATTGCCATGAACACCGCCACGCTGATCGGCTACCGCAAGCGCGGGATTCCCGGTGCGATCGTTTCCGCCGCCGGCATGGCTGCGCCGTCGCTAGCGGTCATACTGCTGGTCGCCGCCTTCCTGACGCAATATTTCGACAATGACTGGGTGCAGAAAGCCTTTGCGGGAGTCCGTGCTTCGGTGGTGGCCATGATCGGAATGGCGGTCTGGCAGGTGGGTAGGAGATCGGTGAATTCGTTGGTGAAAGGGGCGCTTGCCGCCGGTTCGTTCCTGGCGCTTGTCGCCCTAAATGGATCACCCGTGCTGTTGATTGTGGCCGGCGCGTTGCTCGGCCTGTTGCTGTTCCGCAAGGAGGGCGCCGCATGAGTCTCTTGCTCCAGTTGTTCGCCTCGTTCTTCACGATTGGTCTTTTCGCGTTTGGTGGCGGCTATGCGATCATCTCGTTTCTCCAGCAGGAGGTGGAGCGGCGTGGATGGATGACGGCGGAGCGGTTCGTCGACTTTGTCGCCATCGCGCAAAGCACGCCCGGGCCGATCGCCATCAACATGGCTACTTTTGTTGGCTACCAGACCGGCGGCGTTGCCGGCGCGCTGGTGGCGACGTTGGCGGTCGCGCTACCGGGCATGCTCCTGATGCTGCTGTTGGCACTCTTCTTTTTCCATTTCTATGAAAGGCCATTTGCGCGGGCGATGTTCCATGGGTTGCGGCCGGTGGTGGTGGGTCTGATTGCCGCCGCGGCGTGGCAGATTGGCCGCGTCTCGATCGTTAACTGGGCAGCCGTTGGCATTGCGGTGGTTTCGTGCCTGCTGATTGCCAAATGGAAGGTCCACCCGGTCGTGCTGGTGGTCGGCTCGGCTATCGCCGGGATTCTTTTTTTCTAGCCAGCAGATTCGCATCGGCTTCCGCCATGAGGTTTTTGCTGGGAAGGGCGGCGACGCCGGCGGTGGCGGAGATGGGTGTGGCATGGGCATCCTGCCCATGGTTCACGGGCAGGATGCCCGTGCCACATAAAACGCGTTCTGCAAACCGTTCGGCGCTTGCGCGGTTTGTCTCCGGAAGAATGACGGCAAATTCGTCGCCCCCGAAGCGGCAGGCGATATCGGCCTTGCGCGCGGTCGTTTTCAGGATGTTCGCAAACTGCCGCAACACGTCGTCGCCGGCTTCGTGCCCGTGGGTGTCGTTGATCTGCTTGAAATTATCGATGTCGAACAGGACGAGGCTAAGCTCGCGCTCGTAGCGGTTGGCGGCTTCGATATGGTCGGTGAGCGTTTCTTCGAAGTAGCGTCGGTTGTGGAGTCCGGTCAGCCAGTCGCGCGTGGCTTGCTCGTTCATGGAGAGAAAAGCGAGCCACAGGGCGGGATGGGTGTCGGGGTCGCTCATCTTACGGATAGAAGAAGAGTCTTGCGTAGGTGTAGGCAATGAATTCGCCGATGACGGAACGAACGCCTTCGCTGCACTTGTACCAGTCTTCTGCATCGTAGGAGCTCTCTTCGAGGCAGGTCACCCCGATCGCGTAATCCGGCCCCAGCGCTTTTTGGAACAGCATGCGGCTGCGGCGCCCGTGCGGGCCGGTCGTGACGAGGTGGAGGTTGGTTTCCCCCATGTTGTAGGCGATGAAGGCTTCGCGCAGGGCGACTGCGGCGGCATAGGTGCGGTCCTTCCGGTTATCTTCGGAAATGGCCATGACGATTTCGGAGGGGTCGATGCCGAATTTGCGCAGGCGGGCGGCGGTCATTTCGGGGTATGATTTAAAGGTCTGGATATAACTGCCGGTTTCGATGGGTACGCCGGTGCAGACGATTTGGGAATAGTTGCCCGATTCATACATCCGGGCGGCTTCGTCGAGGGCAAAGTCGTGGATCCAGCCTTCAATGACGAACAGGCCTTTGTGCGGCGGTTTGTCCGGAGCGAGGAAGGGGTAGAGATTGGCCATGAGCCCTATGAAGGCGGCTACGATGAGGATTAGCACCAACAGCCGCCCCTGCCATGTCAGTTTCCGTCCCGCATATTCTTTTGTTATCGCGAATTTCATGGGGTATGTATAGCACGGAAGGGGGGTGCGGGAAACAAGAAACTTCTTGTGCGGAGGGGTTGACACGCCTTTGCGCCTGATATAACTTCCCGCCCTTGTACTTTTACCGAATCCATTTTAGAGGATGATTTGCAATGAAAACTTTTGTGCCTAAAGAGGCTGATATCAAGCGCGACTGGTTTGTGGTCGATGCCGAAGGAAAGACTGCGGGTCGGCTGGCGGTCGTGATCGCCAATGTGCTGCGCGGGCGGAACAAGCCGACCTATACACCGCATGTCGATACTGGAGCCTTTGTTGTTGTGGTCAATGCCGAGAAGATCCGGCTGACCGGCAACAAGGAAGAGAAAAAGATCTACCAGGATTACTCGGGCTATTCCAGTGGTCGCACCGAAACCAAGGCGAAGGATATCCGCGCCAAGCATCCGGAGCGCATCATCACGCAGGCCGTCAAGGGCATGCTACCGGTCAACCGCCTGAGTCGCCAAACCCTCACCCGCCTGAAAGTCTACGCCGGCCCGGATCATCCGCATGCCGCGCAGCAGGTTCAGGAACTTGAATTTAACGGATAAGCAGGAAATTTATCATGGCTAAGAAAAATACCCTCGAAATTGCGGCAACCGGCCGCCGGAAAACCTCGGTCGCGCGCGTGCGCATGGTTGAAGGAGCCGGAACGATTACCGTCAACGGGCAGGAAGCAAACAGCTATTTCCAAACCGCAATGCAGCAGGAATTGCTCAAGAAGCCGTTCGAGGCTGCTGGCGTTGTCGGCAAGTTCGACGTGGTTGCATCCGTCAAGGGCGGCGGCAAGTCCGGGCAGTGCGGTGCGGTGGTACACGCCGCTTCCCGTGCGCTGGCCGGCTCCGACGAAGAGCTGAAGGCGGTTCTCAAGAAGGCCGGCTTCCTCAGTCGCGATGCACGCATGAAAGAGCGTAAAAAGCCGGGTCAGCCGGGTGCGCGCAAACGTTTCCAGTTCTCCAAGCGTTAATCGTTGGAACTGCACGTTGCAAAAGCCTCCCGGATTCGGGGGGCTTTTTTGTTTTCCAATCTCCGGAAAATCTTTTTAATCGAATTTCAAACCAATTTTTAAAAGAGGCAAAACAATGTATTCGGAAATCCATATGCCGAAAGGCTTCAAGTGTGCCGGAATCGCCGCCGGGATCAAGGCGGGCGGAACCAAGGACATGGCGTTGATCCTGTCCGAATCCCCAGCAACCGCCGCCGGGGTGTTCACCACCAACCAGGTGTGCGCCGCGCCCGTCAAGGTTTGCCGGGAACATCTGGAGCATGGGCTGGCATGCGCAATCGTTATGAACAGCGGAATCGCCAACGCCTGTACCGGCCCCGAAGGCATGGTCGCCGCACGGGATATGGCCGCCGAAGCCGCCAAGCTGCTGGATTGCGAACCGCAGGAAATCTTTGTTTGCTCGACCGGCAAGATCGGGCCGCAACTGCCGCTCGACAGGATTGTTCCGGGCATTGGAACACTCGTTGATGCCGCCGATGTGGATAAGATGCAGGATGCCGCCGAAGCAATGATGACTACGGATACGCGGCCAAAGGTTTCCGTGGCCAAACTGCAAATCGAAGGCAAGTCCGTGAAGATTGTCGGCTTCGCCAAGGGCTCGGGAATGATCGAGCCCAACATGGCCACCATGCTGTCGTACATCACGACCGATGCCGCCGTCGGGCAACCCGCCTTGCAGGCGGCGCTGAAAAAGGCGGTCGATGCCAGCTTTAACCGGATTTCGGTCGATGGCGACCAGAGCACCAACGATACGGTGTTGGCGCTGGCCAATGGCGCGGCGGGAAACGAGGCACTTTCCGAAACCTCCGCGGACTGGGCCGCATTTTCCGAGGCATTGGAAAAGGTTTGTTTCGAGTTGGCCATGATGATTGTCCACGATGGCGAAGGGGCGGATAAGTTTGTGACCGTTAATGTTGCGGGGGCCGCTTCGGATGGCGATGCCGAACTGGCGGCGCGAGCCGTGGCCAACTCCATGCTCAACAAGACCGCATGGGCGGGTACGCATCCGGATTGGGGGCGGATCATGGACTCGATCGGCTATTCCAAGGCGCAGGTGGTCGAGGAGCGGGTGGACATCTTCTACGACGACACGCAGGCGGTGGCCGGCGGTTGCGCGTCCGGTATTCCGCAGGAGGAACTGATTAAGGTGGTGTCCCAAACCGATTTTGCTATAAACATCAACCTGCATCTCGGGGAGGGCGCGGCCACGGTCTACACCTGCAACTGCACCGAGGAATATGTGAGGATTAATTTTTGAAGGAAACGGTCTACATAGAAACCAGTGTTGTTAGCTACCTAACGGCAAGGCCTAGCAGGGATCTTGTGGTTGCCGCGCATCAGCAGATTACGCGGGAATGGTGGGAGAATGTTTTGTTCGAGAGGTTTGAGCCTTGCATTTCGGAAGCTGTTATCCGTGAAGCTTCCCGTGGAGATCCGGCTGCCGTGGATTCGAGGTTGTCGGCTTTAGGGAACTTGAAAGAGCTGCCCTTGAGCGATGAAACCACACGTCTGGCAGAGGTTTATTGCAGGGTTTTAGGTTTGCCCGCTTCGGCTGGAACGGATGCGGTGCATCTGGCGGTTTCGGTTTTGAACAACGTGGATTTCCTGGTTTCGTGGAATTGCCGTCACATAGCAAACGGCCATATTATCAAGAGAATACAGTCTGAAAACCTGGAGCGAGGGCTGGCCACACCGGTTATTTGCACTCCGGATGAATTGGTGGAGGATTAGCCATGCGGGAAGACCCTATTGTCGCCGAAGTCAGAAAAGCGCGGGAAGAAATATTTAAGGAGCATGGATGTTCGCTGGAAGCCTACATCAAGGATTTGCAGAAAACACAGGCCGAGCACACAACGGAGGATGGGCGCTACATGCCGCCGCATGATGCGAACCTGAAAGTCGCCGAGGAACCACCGGAATACAAAACAGGAAACGATTAATGGACAAGTTTATTGAAAAGGCTGCGGCGTTGACCGAAGCGCTGCCCTTCATCCAGCGGTTCCGCGGCGAGACCGTGGTGGTGAAGTTTGGCGGAAGCATCATGGAGAGCGAGGACGGCTACCGCCGGATCATGCAGGACATCGCATTCATGGAGTGTGTCGGTCTGCGCCCCGTGGTGGTGCACGGCGGTGGCAAGGCCATCTCCAGGGCCATGAGGGAGGCCGATATTGCGCCAAACTTTGTGCACGGCCTGCGTGTCACCGACAAGGCGACCATGCAGGTGGTGGAACAGGTGCTGAACCAGGAGGTTAATCCACATCTGGTGGAAATCATCCAGCAGTTCCACGGCAAGGCGCGGGGCATCCATGGTGAGGACATCATCCGGGTCGACAAAATGACGGGTACCGATCCGGAAACCAAGGAATCCCTTGATTGGGGCTATGTCGGCAAGGTGGCCAAGGTGGATGTCGAGCCGATCAAGGCCTACTTGCGTTCGAATATCGTACCGGTCATCACCCCGCTGGGGAAAGGACCGGGCGGAAAGCTCTACAACATCAATGCCGACGACACGGCCACCGCGATTGCCTGCGCGCTGAACGCGCGCAAGCTGGTCTTCCTGACGGATGTGCCCGGTCTTCTACGGGATCCGGAAGACAAGGACACGTTGATTTCGTCGCTTCATTTGAACGAGGTGGACGAGTTGATTGACCGCGGCGTGATTGCCGGCGGGATGTTGCCAAAGATCCGCGGCATGGCCGGTGCGGTGAAGTCGGGCATCAAAAAGGCCCACATCATCGATGCATCGATGCCGCATTCGCTCCTGCTGGAGCTGTTTACGACCGAAGGGGTCGGAACGGAAATAACGAAGTAGTGTTTAGGTTCATATTGAAAAACATGCCCAGCAACCTTTGTCGTTATAACATGGACTTCTGTTCGCTTAAACTTTAACTTGCTTAAAAATCGGGAACTAAAGATGAACACACAAGAGATAGCTAAAATGCAAAATGAGCACCTGATGCCGACCTATGCGCCGGGTATTGCCCTGGTGGAGGGATCGGGGGCGACAGTCTGGGATGCCGAAGGGAACGAATACCTCGACTTTGTGTCGGGTATCGCTGTCACGAATATTGGCCATTGCCATCCAAGGATGGTGCGGGCGGTACAGGATCAGGTTGAAAAATTGGTGCATGTTTCGAACTTGTACTATAACGAAAAGCAGCCGCAGGTCGCCAAGGCACTCGCGGAGCATTCCGGCCTGCCGGGCGCAAAATGCTTTTTCTGCAACTCGGGTGCGGAGGCCAACGAGGGGTTGATCAAGCTGGCGCGGTTGTGGGGCAGCGAAAAGGGCAAATATGAAATCGTCACCATGCGGCAGTCGTTCCACGGACGGACGTTGGCAACGCTGACCGCGACCGGGCAGGAAAAGATCCAGACAGGGTTTGGGCCTCTGCCGGAAGGTTTCGCCTATGCCAACTTCAACGACCTCCAGTCGGTCGGGGATGCCATCACATCCAAGACCGCCGCCGTATTGGTGGAGGCATTGCAGGGCGAGGGGGGAGTAATCCCCGCCGACCCGGAGTTTCTCCCCGGCCTGCGGAAGCTTTGCGATGAAAAGGGCATCCTGCTTCTGTGCGACGAAGTGCAGTGCGGCATGGGGCGGACCGGAAAATGGTTCGGTTTCCAGAACTATGACGTGCAGCCCGACGCCTTCTCGCTGGCCAAGGGGCTGGGCAATGGCTTCCCGATCGGGGCGATCGTTGCGGGGTCAACGCTGGCGGATATTTTCCAGCCCGGCCACCATGCCACGACCTTTGGCGGAACGCCGCTGGCCTGCGCGGCCGCGTTGTCGGTCATCGAGGTGATCGACGGGGAGGAACTGCTCGCCAACACGATGATGATGGGCGCTTGTTTCGTTGAGGGTCTCTGCGAGATCGCCATGAAGCACAAGAAGTGGATTTCAGGGGTTCGGGGGCTGGGATTGCTGCTTGGAGTGGTACTCGACGTGCCAGCGGCACCGTTGCAGAAAAAATTGCAGGAAAAAGGCATGCTTGCGCTGGCTACTGCGGGTAATATTCTCCGCTTGCTGCCCCCGCTGAATGTATCGCAGGAGGAGATCGGTCAGGCGCTGAAGCTCATTGGCGAGGCATGCGAAGAGCTGCACGGTGAAATGGCGGCCCAGTCGCCTAATCCCTGCGAGTGCGGTATGGGGGAGTGAAAACTGGGGATCGAATTGTGCGCAAGTTAAGGGTGTTTGTGGATACGTCCGTGTTTGGCGGTTGCTTCGACGAGGAGTTCGAGCGCCATAGCAGGAAATTCTTCGAAGAGGTTTGTGCCGGGCGGTTTGAAATCGTTGTTTCGGAAACAGTCATTGCCGAACTAAAGGGTGCTCCTGAACGGGTGAAGACGTTGGTTGCCGATCTTGTGGCTTATTCCGAGGCAGTGAAATATGCTAAAAGGATATCAGTCCATCGATATCAGGAGCCCGTCGGAGGTGATCTGCCATGAAGAAAAAGAAATTTGATTGCGTAGAGATGAAAAATGAAATCCAGCGCAAGCTCCAGGCTGAATACGAGGGGTTGTCTTCAGAGGAGAGACGGAGGCGAATGACCGAACGAATTTTGTCGGATCCAGTTTTGGGGCCGGCTTTTCGGGATAAACTGAAAAATATTCCACAAAGGACGATGATGGTCGCGGAAAACGAGCCGGAATACCGGATGGATCGCAAGGGCAATGATTAATTTAACAGTAAGAGGGAGAATGAAAAATGGCATATGATTTAAGTGGAAAAGTAAAGCTGGTGCAGGACGCAAAAACCATTAGCGACAAGTTTACTGTGCGTGAATTTGTGGTGACCGTCGATGATGGGAAATATCCGCAGGATATTTGCCTTCAGGTTGTGAACGATAAGGTGAGCATGCTCGACTCCCTGCAGGAGGGACAGGAGGTGACGGTCTCATTCGATATTCGCGGCCGCGAATATAATGGACGCTATTTCAACAACCTGCAGGCGTGGAAGGTCGAGGCCGGTGCCGCCGCCCCGGCCGCCGATGAAAACCCACCCGCTTCCGATAAGGACGTGCCGGCGGATTTCGACGAATACGAAGACGATATCCCGTTTTAGCAAAGTAGGACAGGCTTCTAGCCTGTCTGGACAGCCAGGATGGCTGTCCTACATTAGGAGAATGAAATGAAAGTTGTACTCGCTTATTCCGGTGGCCTTGACACCACCGTATTGCTCACTTGGCTGCAGGAAAAATATAATGCCGAAGTCGTTTGCTACTGCGCGAACCTCGGGCAGGAGGAGGAGCTTGACGGCCTCGAGGAGAAAGCCCTGCAACACGGTGCCGTAAAATGCATTGTGGATGATGTCCAGGAGGAATTCGCCAAGGACTACATCTATCCGATCATGCAGGCCAACGCCATCTATGAAGGCACCTACCTGCT
>JBDLHZ010000011.1:0-17729 GCA_039715135.1 Verrucomicrobiota bacterium | reverse complement strand
GTGGTGCTCGGGGCCGGACTTGAACCGGCATGGATTGCTCCGAGGGATTTTAAGTCCCTTGCGTCTACCAATTTCGCCACCCGAGCAGATCGATAGATGGACGAAGGCTGTTTAAATAAGCAAGCCCCCCGTCCAAACACAATAAAAAAGGGGGGCGATCCGTTGATTGGATATTGCTGAAAACCAATAAGCTGTTGCTTTTCCCAAAGATTGGATGGCAAACTCCGCACCAATGTTGACAACAAACCAAAGAATTCGAAGCCTGCTTGAAGCCACGGACCTGTTCGAGGCGGAGCAACTGGACTCCATCCTGGTCGATGCGCGCGAAAATAGCTTGTCGATCCGCGAAGCCGTGCTCTCCGGCAGCGACGTGAAGGAGGAGGAGTTCCTCGAAAAACTCGCGGAGTCCATGGAGATTCCCTTCCAGCGGCTGAAGGAAACCGAGATCCAAGAGGAGATCCTCGAACGGCTCCCGACCAAGGCGATCTTCCAATACAACGTGGTGCCGCTGGCCGAGGAGGAGACCGGCCTGACGGTAGCCACCAGCGACCCCTTCGCCCCGGGATTGGTCGATGCGTTGCGCCTGGCCGCGGAATGCCGTATCCGGCTGGTGCTCAGCCCGGACGAGGACATTTCCGCAACCGCGAAAAAATTCTATGGCGTCGGCGCGGAAACCCTCGACCGCATGATGCAGGACGACCGCATCGATCTGGAGGACGAGGAGAGCCTGCTGAAGCAGGACCTGAGCGACCTCGACCAGGAAGCCTCCGTCGTTAAATTCGTGAACCAGATTATCTGGGAAGCATTCAAGGACCGTGCAACGGACATCCACATCGAGCCGATGGAAATAGACCTGCGCATCCGCTACCGCGTCGATGGCGTGCTGCACGAAGCCCCGATGCCGCCGCAGCTCAAGCGATTCCAGTCGTCCATCATCTCGCGCATCAAGGTAATGGCCAACATGGACATCGCCGAGAAGCGACTGCCGCAGGACGGCCGCATCAGCCTGCGCATCCGCGGCGAGGAGATCGACGTGCGCGTCTCGACCATGCCGACCGTCTACGGCGAAAGCGTCAGCCTCCGCCTGCTCATGCGCGGCGGCGGCCTGATCACGATGAAGGATCTTGGGTTGAACGACCACGACAGCTCGATATTAAAAAAAATGATTACCCGCCCCCACGGTATTCTTCTGGTGACGGGACCGACGGGTTCGGGAAAATCGACCTCGCTCTATGCCTGGCTCCACACGATCAACTCAGTGGATAAGCGCATCATGTCGGCCGAAGATCCGATTGAATACGAAATGGCTGGGGTGAACCAAGTGCAGATGCGCCCCGAAATTGGACTAACCTTCGCCAACACCCTGCGCACCTTCCTTCGCCAGGATCCGGACGTGATCATGGTCGGGGAGATTCGCGACAAGGAGACTGCTGAAATCGCCATCCGCGCCGCACTAACCGGCCACTTGGTATTCAGCACCATCCACACCAACGACTCCGCCAGCACGATCACCCGGCTGCTCGACATGGGCATCGAGCCCTTCCTCGTGGCCTCGTCTGTTGAAGGCATTGTGGCCCAGCGCCTAGTGCGCGGATTGTGCAAGGCCTGCCGCCAGCCCGTTGAAGTGGATGAGGAATTCCTGCGCGAACACAACTTTCCGGTTGAACGGCTCGCCAACGAAGGCCCGATCTACGAAGCGGTGGGCTGCGACGAGTGCCGCGGCAACGGCTACAGGGGACGAACCGGCATTTTCGAGATCCTCCCGGTCACCGACGAAATCCGGCCGCTCGTTATTGCCCACGCCTCCGCCAGCGAAATCAAGCAGCAATCGCTGGAACACGGTATGAAGACCCTGCGCGAAGACGGGTGGGACAAGGTCTTGGCCGGCACAACGACTATCGACGAAATCCTGCGCGTCACCGAAGAGGTTGAACTCGAAGAATAGAGTCTTGCCGATACGGTTGACCTTCCTTCCCATCCTCGCTACTCTCTGCGTGAGTTTTATGTCACGGAACCACAAGGAGATTGTTATGAAGAAAAGCCAGTTGCTGACCACCCTCGCCCTCGTTTCCATCGTCGCCGTCACAGGCTGCAAAACGAAAGTCAAGCGCGTCGGCGTCGACGAAACCATCGACATCTCCGGGCGCTGGAACGACACCGACTCCCAGCTCGTCTCCGCCGAAATGATCGGGGACCTGGCCGGCCGGCCGTGGATCGAAGAATATACCGCCAAGAACGGCCAGAAGCCCGTCGTCATCGTCGGTACCGTCCGCAACAAGAGTTCCGAGCATATCGAGACCGAAACCTTCACCAAGGATCTCGAACGCGAGCTGATCAACAATGGCCGCGTCAAGTTTGTCGCCAACCCCATCGAGCGCGGCGAATTGCGCCAGGAGCGCAAGGAGCAGCAAACGTGGGCGCGGGAGGAAACGCAAAAACGCCTTGCCGCCGAAACCGGTGCCGACTACATGCTGCAAGGCGGCATCAAGACCATCATCGACCAAGAGGGCAAGAGATCGGTCAAGTTCTACCAGGTCGATCTGGAAATGGTTCAACTCGAGTCCAACGAAAAGGTCTGGATCGGCAGCAAGAAGATCAAGAAGTATGTCAAAAAACCGCGCATGAGGCTCTAATCTTCAGGCGGAATGATTTTGTGGCAGGGTAATTCTCCTGCCGGACAACTGGCATATTCTGGATTTGCACAGTTTAAAACGAGGTTTCGACTTTTGGGCTTTCGTAGAAACAAAATGGTTCTACCACAAAATTATTCTGCCTATTCCCTTCTGCACGCTTTAGTTCTAATCGGTCTGTTGCTCCTGCCGGGCTGTGCACTGTTGCGGACGGACAAGTCGCACTATGCGGGAATGGAAAAGCTGCTGGCCAAGGCAAACTATCCAGCGGCCATCGCCCGACTCGAGGCCGCCAAGCCAACAGCCTACACCTACAAGGATCGCGTCGTCTACTACCTCGACATCGGCATGCTCCACCACTGGAACGGCGAGTACGCAAAAAGCAACGAAATGCTCGAAAAGGCCGAGCGCGCCATCGAGGAAAACTTTACCAAGAGCCTGACCCGCACCGCGTCGTCGCTAATCCTCAACGACAATGCCCTCGCCTACGCCGGCGAGGACTACGAAGACGTCTATCTCAACGCGTTCAAGGCGCTCAACTACCTTGCACTCGGCCAAAACGACGAGGCGTTTGTGGAGGTGCGCCGCATCGACAACAAGCTGGTGCAGCTTGAAAGCAGGCACGAGAAGATGGCCCAAAAGCTAAGCGAAGCCGAAGAGGCCCAGAAGGCGTTCACTCCCGGGAAAAACCATTTCCAGGAATCCGCCCTCGGCCGCTACCTCAGCCTGCTGTTCTACCGCAACGACCATAAATGGGACGATGTACGCATCGATCTCGATAAAATATCCAAGGGATGGAAGCTCCAGCCCGGCATCTACTCCTTTCCCAAGCCTGACTTCTCGCGCTCCAGCAAACGCATCCGCCCGCCCAAGGCGCGGCTTAATATTATCGCGTTCAGCGGCCTCGCCCCCGACAAGAAAGCCACCACCTTCTACATCCACTCCGAAGAAAACATGATTGTCTTCGCCGGCTCGTCCGAAAACTATCTGGGAAAGCAAAACCTCTCCGGCCTGAACATGATCCCCTGGCAAGGGATCGGCGAAGGCTACCATTTCAAGATCCAGCTACCCTACATGCAAAGGCGCCCCTCCAGGGTGGGACACATCGAAGTGATTGTGGCCGCCGTCGCAAACGAAAACCTCCAGCGGCTGGAAAGCCTGGAAAACGTAGCCGTCGAAACCTTTGGCATCCAAAAGCCAATCATCTACCTCAAGACCATCACCCGCGCAGTGGTCAAGGGACTCGCCGCCGAACAGGCCAAGCAGGATATGACCAAGAATATGGATAGCGGCGCGGCCTTCTTCACCCGGTTGGCCGCCGATCTGATGGTCGACCAGACCGAAAACGCCGACCTGCGCGTTTCCCGCTTTTTCCCGGCCGAAGCCGCCGTCCGCGAGGTCCATCTCGACGAAGGAACCTACGACATCAACATCAACTACTATGGCACTAAAGGCTCCCTGCTCCACACCGATAAACGAACCGGAGTCTACATTGCAGCCGACCACCTCAATGTGCTTGAATCCGCCTACTTGAACTAGAAAAGGAACAGCAACGAATGAATGTAAAGCAGCGAATCGGGACAGGAAGGACTATGTATTCGTTGCTTTACATTCATTCGTTGCAAAAAACATTCACACCCATCTGTGTCTATCTGTGTGCATCTGTGGTTCTAATTTCCGGCTGCATATCACTCTCAGGGGGAACACCGGACTGGGTCGCCAATCCCAAATCGGCCTATCCCGAATCCCACTATCTCGTGGCCGTCGGCGAGGGCGACACCCGCCGCGCCGCCGAAAATTCCGCCGCCGCCAACCTTTCGCGCATCTTCGAGGCGCACATCGAATCCGACGAACGCTTGCTCGACCAATCCCGTGAAACCGGCAAGGGTTTCGAGCGCACGACCGATTTTACCGCCGACATCAACATTCTCTCCGCCCAGACCCTCTACAACATCCAGCATGCTGAGGCGTGGCAGGACGGCAAGGGTCGCGTCCACGCCGTCGCCTATCTCGACCGCCGCGAAACCGCCGCCATCTACCGCGACAAGATCGACGAGCAAACCACCCGCGTAAACTTCCTGCTCGCCCAAGCCGAACAGACCAACGACCTGCTCAAGAAATACGCCACCCTGCGCGCGGCCAACCGCCATGCCGCAGAGGCAAAATATTTGCTGCGCCAGCTTAAGGTCATCCACCCGCGCTCCGTCCCCGGCGCCACCCCCGGCTACACGGAAAACAACATTCGCAAAGCCCTCGCCGAAACCGCCAAGCAGATCCGTGTGCAGATAGGGGTGGAGGGTGACGACGACCAGCGCATGACTTCCGTGCTGGAAGAACTAATCACCCGCTACGGCTTCGTGGTCGGCACCTCCGCCGTGCTGGAGATCGACGGACGCGTCGCCGTCAACGATACCGGCCAGCGCACCGCCGACCTCGTCTTTGTCCGCTACGAGCTCGTCGTGCAGATCAAGAATGCCGCCGGCAACGTGCTCGTCTCGGCAAACGAAAAAGGACGCGAAGGCCACGTCTCGCTATCCGAAGCCCGCGTCCGCTCCTTCCGCACCTTGGAGAACGCCATCAAGGCCGGCGCCGCCCAGCGCCTCGACGCCTACTTCGACTCCCTCGTCGATGCGAAGTAGAGAATAACCTTTTGGAGTGCGGAGACCCCGTCTCCGCTTTTAAAAGCGCTGACGGTGTCAGCGCACTCCAGAGCAGGTTTGCCGCAACAGCAAACGATCTTTACACAAAAGAGAAAAACGGCATACTCTGCCACATGGTCAATGCGTCGGCCTATCCCGGAAGGGAAAAGCCATTTGAACCAATAAAAACAGGCGTATTAGGCAATTTGCCACCAGTGAAATGTGGAATCGGTCTAATACACTGTTAGAGAAGAATAAATATGAACATCGGCACACAGTATCAACCCGATGATGAGTTCAAGGCTGAAGCCCGACTGTATCAGTCAAAATATCGAGCTGAAGTTTTACAGGTTGATTTCCAAGATTATGGAAACCGCTTAGTTGATTCTGATGCTGAAGCTTTGCTGAATTATTATGACAAATTGAATTCAGGAGAAGTTCTCAGACAGCGTTATCCAAATTATTCAAGAAAGCGTGATGCTGACCTATTGCGTAGCGAACACATCCCCTTCAATTTGCTTGCACCGCTAGACACCAATCAGGAAGCAGCCGCCACCATCATTTCAAAAGTATGGAATATTAATTGTGCTGAAATTCAATTGATCGAAATAGAATATGCACCATCACCAAAAGAAGGATATTTGAATGATGGAACAGCCTTTGACACCTATCTCAAAGTTGCCCTGAAAAACGGGAATTCATGCGGTATTGGAATTGAGGTGAAATACACTGAACAGGCTTATCCCATCGGGAAAACAGAATCTATCAATGTGGAAAACCACGATTCCTTGTACTGGCAAACGGCAAGGGCATCAGGGGTTTTTAAAAATCCAGATGATGAAATTTTTGGAACAGATGAATTTCGTCAAGTTTGGAGGAATCATCTTCTTGGGTTAAAAATGATTCAAGTTGGCGATGTCGATGAATTTTACTCCATCACGCTATTCCCACATGGAAACAACCATTTTCATCGTGTTATTCCTGAATACATTTTCCAACTGAAGGATGAAGCAAAATCATATTTAATTGGATGCACATTCGAGAAATTCATTTCAGCAATCCAAGGATCGCCAGAATTTGAAGAATGGAAAGAATGGCTGGACAAAAGGTACATAATAAAAAATCTCTGCCACCATTAACCCCGAGCAAGAACATGGAGCTGACACGGGACGACGCATAAAATTAGGTCAACGCACAAGGCCGTGTCAGCTCACGCTTAACGTTCGAGTAGAAAAATAATTATGCCTATCGATTATTCAAAAGAGGAAAAAGAAAGCGCGATTCGGTCTATCCAACGTTTCTTTGAAGAAGAAATGGAGACAGATATCGGCGAGCTACAAGCCACTTTCCTTCTGGATTTCTTCGCAAAAGAACTGGCTCCCCTTGCCTATAACCAAGGTGTTGATGACGCAAAAAATTATATGATGCTCAAAATGGAAGATGTGAATGGAACCTGTTATGAAGAAGCCTTCTCTTTCTGGAGCAAAAAAAGAAAATGACTCGAACAATAAAGCAATAGATGCCCATGACTGAAAGGAACTGGGCTTCTATTGACTGGTTCCTGTAAACCGCTGGGCGGTGAGCATGAAAAAAGCGCCTGCGAAGGCACTTTTTTCATCGGGCCACCTCTATATAAGGGCAATGCTTCAAGACGGCGTTGGAACTGGTGTCAGTCCTATTATTTTAGCATCTCCTTCAACCGTTCGGCCAAGGTGGTAGTGCGTTCGCGGGATTCGGCGCGGGTGACGGCGAGGTTGAGCGCTTTCTTTGTTCCAAGCACAATGACGAGTTTCTTGGCGCGGGTGATGGCGGTGTAAATGAGGCTGCGCTGCAGCAGGACATAGTGCTGGGTGTGCATCGGAATCAACACACAGGGGTATTCACTGCCTTGGCTCTTATGGATGGTGATGGCGTACGACAGGACGAGTTCGTCTAGTTCACGAAAGTCGTAGACCACCTTGCGTCCATCGAAATCGATGACCAGTTCCGAAGCTTCGGAGTCGATGGAAGCGATGCGGCCGATGTCGCCGTTGTAGACATCCTTGTCGTAGTCGTTCTCGGTCTGCATCACCTTGTCGCCCACGCGGTAGACGATACCGAAGCGCTCGACCTCGTCGCCGCGTGGATTCAGCAATTGCTGCATGGTGATGTTCAGGTTTCGTGCACCCAGCTCGCCTTTCTGCATCGGCGTAAGGATTTGGATATCGTCCATTGGACTGAAGCGGAATTTCTTGGGAATGGACTGCTTGACCATCTTGCCGACGAGCGCGAGCGCCTTTGCGGGGTCGTCGGCCTCGACAAAATAGCAGTCGCTCGTTTCCCCGTCCGCCGGAAACTCTGGCATTTGCCCCTGGTTGATTTTATGGGCGTTGGTGATGATGTGGCTCGTCGCCGCCTGCCGGAATACTTCGTTGAGGTGTCCAACGGGAACCGTTTTGGAGCGGATAATGTCCTGCAGCACCCTCCCCGGCCCAACCGAGGGAAGCTGGTCGGCGTCGCCGACGATGATGAGTGCGGCGTGCAGCGGAATGGCATCGGCCAACTGCGAGGCGAGCACGATGTCGATCATGCTCGATTCGTCGACAATCAGTACATCGCACTCCAGCGGGTTGTCGCCTTTGTGGACAAAGCCACCGGTGCCGGGGTTGTATTGCAGCAGGCGGTGGATGGTCTTGGCCTCCATACCGGTGGTTTCGGCCATGCGCTTGGCGGCGCGGCCGGTCGGCGCGCAGAGGGCGACACGCATCTTCTTGGCCCTGAGCACCATCAGCACCGAATTCACCAGCGTGGTTTTCCCGACGCCCGGCCCACCGGTGACAACCATCACCTTCGACTCCACCGCCGTCTTGAGCGCGGTGCGCTGGGCGCTCGCCAGTTCGATGCCGGACTTTTGCTGCACCCAGGCCAGTGCCTTCCCGAAGTCGATGGCCGGGCACGGATGCCTCCCCTTCCCCAGAGCCTGAAGTTTTTTGGCGAGTTCGATCTCGGCAAAGTAGAGCTTGGGTAGATAGACCAGGTCGCGCCCTTGGATATCTGTGCGCAGAACAAGCCGCTTGGCTTCGATGGAATAGTCCAGTGCCCGCTCGATGATCTCCAAGTCGATCTCCAGCAACTCGGCCGTGCGCGAAAGCAGGTCGTTGCGGACATAGGCGCAATGGCCGTTCGAGGTCAGCTCGCCGAGCACGAACTCCAGCCCGGCGCGGGCGCGCAGGTCGGAATCCCTGGCGATACCTAGCTTCATGGCAATCTGGTCGGCAATCAGGAAGCCAATGCCGCGGATGTCGCGGGAGAGGCAGTATGGATCGCGCTGGACAAATTCGATGGCCTTGTCGCCATAGGTCTTGTGAATGCGAAAGGCGCGCGTGGTGCTCACTCCGTGGCTAAACAGGAAGGCCATGATCTGCCGGACGCTCTTTTGCTCGTCCCACGCCTGCTTGATCCGGTCCTTGCGCAGCTTGCCGATCCCCTCCACCTTCAGCAGTTTGCCGGAGGAGTTTTCGATGACGTCGAACACATCGCGCCCGAAGGTTTTCACCAGCCGCGCGGCATATTCCTTGCCGATGCCCTTGATTAGGCCGGAGGCGAGGTATTTCTCGATCCCTTCGAGCGTATCGGGCTTCGACATGCGCATCTGTTCGGCCTTGAACTGCGGGCCGTGGCGCGGATCGGTAAACCATTCGCCATCGGCCGTCATCCATTCACCGGAATTGATGGCCGGAACAGTTCCGGTGACCGTGACCAAATCCTTGTGGCCGCGCACCTTGACGCGCAAAACGCAAAAGCCGTTTTCCTCGTTGCGGAAAACGACCCGCTCAATTTGACCGTCCAGCTTTTGCATCAATTACTTCGAAGTTCAACGTTCCCTGTTCGATGTCCGATGTTCAGTATTTTTTCTCGTACTCGCCCTTGCTGCTTTTCTTGTAGGTCGTAAAGCCGGCATTCTTTGCGCGGTCGTGCAAGCCGCTTTCGGAACGGCCGACGCTCGGGGCGGAAAACTGGCGTTCCACCTTGCTACCACATTCGGGGCAAACGGTGGCCGAAGTATCATCCATCTGTTCAACCTGTTCAAAACCCGCCTTGCAGGTTTTGCAGGACTTTTTCGGGTCAACGGCAATATATTCACGAATCGGCATAATCGGGTTCCTTTACTATTAAAAACTAACAAACATCCCAATGTTTTGGAAGCATCTCCTACCACCTTCCTTCTTCGCCTGAGCTACGGCGGATAGGCAACGGGGATCAAACCATTACCACACTTTAACAGGTGTGATAATGCATTGCTATAATTGAACAAAATGGCTATTAGCCCACTCGGCAAGCTGCTCGATATTGCCGGCACCGATGATGAGCAACAGGTCGCCTTTGCGCAGTTCGGGCTGGATGGCAGCCCATGCGGCCGCCAGGCTTTGGCAGTAGTGTAACCGGCCTTTCCAATCTTCGGGAAAGTGCGCCATCAGATCCTTTGTGGTTCCGCCTTCGAGCGGTTGCTCGGAGGCGGCATAGACGGGGACAAGCCAGAGATTTTCCACGCCGTGGAAGCTGGCCGGGAAAGCGGCACCGAGCGCGAGCGTGCGGGTATGGCGATGCGGCTGGAATACCGCGAGAAGTCGCTTGGGTTCCAGCTCCAACGCGGTTTGGACGAGTGCGGCGATCTCGGTCGGATGGTGCGCATAGTCGGAAACAATCTGGACCCCCCTGCCCTCGAAAACGGTTTCGAAGCGGCGGCGGATCGGCTTGATGTTTTCCAGTGCATGGAGGACTTCCTTCTCGCTCTTCCAAAGCTTCGACACGGCCAGTGCGGCGACGGCGTTCCACTGGTTGTGGTTGCCGGGAAGAGGGAGCGGGATGCGGGATGCGGGATACGGGAATGCCTCGCATTTATGTGGAGCAGGCTTTCCAGCCTGCTCTTGTGCAGACTGGAAAGTCTGCACCACTTGCACAGCAATCGGATCGTCGGCACAGTAGAAAACCTTTTCCTTGGTGTTGTGGACGAACCGCCTGAAGCAATCGATAAAGTCCGCCTTGGAGGCGTGGTGCTCCATGTGGTCGTATTCAATGTTGGTGATGACGGCATAGTCGGGGGTGTAGCCCGCGACGGTTCCATCGGATTCGTCGGCCTCGACCACCATGAGCGGCGCATCCTTGGCCACGCCGTCGATTCCTGCGATTTCTCCGCCGATGCAATACCCGCAACCGAGCACCTGTGCAATCATGGCGGTGGTGGTGGTTTTCCCGTGCGTACCGCTGACGGCAATGCAGGTTCGGTCGCGCATGAGCGCAGGCAAGACTTCGCCGCGGAGGGAGATGGGAATTTCCAGCTCCTTTGCGCGGCGCACTTCGGGGTGCGTGTCGGGCACGGCGGTGGAGCGAACGAGCCAGTCGACATCGTTGGCGATGTGGCTTTCGTCGTGGCCCACAAAGATTTGGATTCCGTTTTTCCGCAACCAGTCCGTTTGGCGGTTTTGCTGCAAATCGCAACCGGTAACGAAAAGTCCACGTTCCTTGAGGAGAAAAGCAATGCCGGCCATGCCGATGCCGCCCGCACCGATCAGATGGGCGTGTCCGCCTTTTGCGATCAGTTTCTCTGCTCGGTCGACTGGGTTCACAACTGCGTTCCACCCACCTTTTCGAGCAAGTCGGCCAATCGACCGGACGCATTGGGTTGCGCCCGTTTCTTCATGGCGGCCGCCATGTTTGCGAGCCGCTCGGGCTTTTGGGAAACACTAACGAGGTAGTCGCGCAGCCATGATCCGGTGAGGTCGCCTTCCGCCACCACATCCGCTGCGCAGAAATCCTGCAAGATGCGCGCGTTGCCCATTTGGTGGTCGCGCACCGCCGTGGGATATGGAATAAGGAGGGCCGGCAGGGAAAAACAGGACAGCTCGGCACAGGTGGCGGCGCCCGACCGGCAAATGGCGAAATCGACAGTGGGATAGATGTTTTCCATGTGCTGGACAAAGTGGTGTACATTCGCCTTGATGCCCGCTGCGGAATAGATCGCCTCCACTTCCTCGCTGTTCTGCAAGCCCGCAATATGCTCGACCTCGATCGCAACGCCCTTTTCGACAGCGTCGGAAATTGCCCTGGGCACGACTTCGTTGAGCACCCGTGCACCGCGACTTCCCCCCATTACAAGGATACGTAGCGGATCATCCGCAGCGCGTTCGCGGCGGGACCGACTGCTGGCCTGCTGAAGCACCTTGCGCAGCGGCATGCCGGTGGTTTCGATGTTGTCGTGCTTGAGGTAGAATCGCGACTTGTCGAAACTGACGGCGACGGTGTGCGCCTTGCGGGTCAGCAGGCTTACGGCGCGGCCGGGCAAGAGGTTGGCCTCGTGCAAGACATAGGGGATTCTGAGCTTTCCTGCGGCTTTCACCGGCCCGAACGAGGCATAGCTCCCCATGGCCAAAACCACATCGGGACAGTCCTTGCGCATCTGCGAAAGCGCAAGCCGGTAGGCCTTGTAGAGCCGGAAGACCGTCAGGAAGCTCCGGAACGAAACGCCGAACTGGAAGCCCTCCGCAGGAATCGTGATGATGCGGCCGGGCCACTCCTTGACCGCGTCGCCTTCAATATCCTTTCCGGCCAACCAAAGCGTTACGTCGTGCCCGCGCCCCAGCAGTTCGCGAGCGGTCGCCAGCCCCGGGAATATGTGCCCGCCGGTTCCCCCGCAAGCGATTGCAATCTTCAGTTTTTTCCCCATCAAGTTCCGTCCTGTAGAATGATGCGCGGTTGTATCACGCACCCAGATGATTGACACGCTAATTTGTTGATGAAAGCGGTCGGAGCCATATAATCCACCCTACTTAATCAATGGAGTTTTCTGCCATGGAAGAACTAGATCCAGTCAGATTGAAAGAGGAACTCGACCAGTTCAAAAAGGAGAAGGAAAAGATACGCCAACTCATGGGGCAGATTGGCGGGAAAAACACTGACAAGCGTGACAAGCGGATCAACCATACTTTCATTACCATGATCTTTCTCTTGTTCCTTGCCGACGTTGCCCGGCATGTCCTGCACATCGAGATTCCCCTGCCCCCGCTGTTCTCGCTGCAAATCGGCGTATTGCTCGTATCCATCAAGATCATCTGGATGATGCACAAGTCCACCAAGGTGGAGCATTTCCAGTTCTGGATCCTGAACTCGATCGAGTTCCGTCTCAACGACGTTGCAAAGCAAGTGCGCCAACTGGAAAAGACCGTCGAGAAATACCACGAAGGAGAAGGGTCTGCGGAATAATCGCCGCACGGCGGGCATCGCTTTCCGCAAGCGGTTAAGCAATCCTACACTTGGTTAGCCCTTGGCCGGTGCAGCGAACGTTGACCCAACTGAAAGGAGAACAACGTTTCCCTATCGGAACGGCAGCACGGCATCCAGAGAGTCGGCATCCACCATCAACATCAGCAATCGATCCACCCCCAAGGCCACGCCACCGGACGGCGGCATGTTTTCCAGAGCCTGGATGAAGGCTTCGTCGATCGGATAGGTTTCCTTGCCCAACGCCTTGCGTTGTTCGGCACACTCTTCGAAACGGCGGCGCTGCTCGGCGGGGTCGGTCAGTTCGGAATAGGCGTTGGCGATCTCGATGCCGTCGATGTACAACTCCCAGCGCTCGGCCACAAGCGGGTTGTCCGGCTTCCGGCGCGAAAGCGCGGCGGCTTCGACGGGATAGTCGATCAAAACGACCGGCCCACCCATCTGCTTCAGCGCGGGTTCGACCTTCCCGACAAGATCCATGTCGAAGCGGTCTTCGGCATAGCTGCCGACGGGATTCCATCCGGCGAATTCGAGGAATGCCTCGGAGACCGGCAGGGTTTTCCAACCGCCGGAAAAAGCGGGGTCGCCGCCCCCGCCTACAGCAGAGATAAGCGCCTTGGTGTCGGCGAGGAGATCCATGTAGCCGGCGTTGGCGCGGTACCATTCGAGCATGGTGTATTCAGGATTATGCAACGGACCAAGCTCTCCGCGCCGGAAGCACTTCCCGACTTCGAAAATTTTCCCATGCCCGGCCGCAAGCAACTGCTTATGGAAAATTTCGGGCGAGGTGCGCAGAAAATGGTTGCCGCTTGGTTCGGCGTCGATATGCAACTCCATGCAGGGAATCTTCAGGCGGATCGGGGTTTCGACCTCGGTGAAGCCGTGTTCATTAAAAAACGCCCTGATGCTCCGCATCACGGCGTCTCTCAACACTATGCTGTCGCTGGGCATGGCCTATCCCTTGGACGCACGGTCGGCATAGGCTCCGGTGCGCGTGTCGATGCGAATGATATCGCCTTCGTTGATGAAGATCGGCACGTTGATTTCGTAGCCATTGGGCAGCTTGGCGGGCTTCATTACGTTGGTCGCGGTGTCGCCGCGCGCACCGGGCTCGGTTTCGGCAACTTCCATTTCCACAAAGTTCGGCAGGCTTATGTCCAGCGCACGGTCGTTGTGGAATAGGATTTCAACCTGCATATCGTCGACGATGAAATATTTCTGGTCACCCAGTAGCTCGTCGTTCAGCCGGGCTTCCTCGAAGGTTTCGTTGTCGGAAAAGACATAGTCGTCGGCATCGACATAGGAAAACGTATACCCGCGCGAAATCAGGGAGCACCGGTTGATCTTCTCCACCGAACGGTAGGTTTTGTCGAAGGTGTTTCCCGTGATCAGGTTCTTGATCTTGCAGCGGTAGAGCGCCTGGCCCTTGCCGGGCTTGGAGAACTCGAAGTTGGTGATCATGCAGGGTTCGCCGTCGATCTCGATTTTCAGGCCTTTTTTCAGGTCGGATGCACTGTACATGGATATTGCCTCTTGGGTTCAAAACTTCAAAAAGAGCGCGCATTATGCAGAATGCCCCTATCCTTGCCAAGTGGTTTTCCGTTCCACCCGCACGGAGAAACGATCATGTTCACGCTAAAAAAAATGTCGAAAAACATGGCGCATGGGAGTCGAAATATCTACCTTTATCCAACGCTTCGGTTGGCTTGGTCTTTCCAGGCCACATTACTGGTACACCATGCAAAGGAGGATACGGACATGAAAAAGACACTGGGCATGATAATGGTTCTAGCGCTGGCGGCAGGTATTGCAACCCATGTGGCCGCTAAATCCGAAAGGGAAGACGCGCCGAGAAGGCGGTTCGTCGAAGAGCTTCTGGCGGAAGTGGGGGGAACACATTACCCCGAAAAAATGGACGTTAAGAAAATTGCCTCCATAGAAATCGGGGATACCTACTACCACGTCTATGAGGGCGAATTGGACGCAGTTGGCTACCACATCATTGTTTTCGACAACTACCGCAACTATCTCGGCTACTACAAGAGCGATTTTCCCCCGTGCAACTATGAGATAGAAAACTCCATCGTAATTGATTCCGGCACGGTCGACGATAATGGAGAATCCTTGTACTATCCCATTCCAATCAGTCTAAAGAAGGGGCTTCCAGCCAAGATTCAAATTGCCGGCATACCCACCAAGTTCGTGAAAGCCCCGAAGAAAGAGGTGAGCGAGGCCGAGAAGGCCGCAGGGGATGGCAAAATAGAACCTGAATACCGGATATGGACCATTACCCACAAGGGCAGGGAAATCCCCGTGCGTGCCATCTACATCAAGCAGTCCGCCGGAAAGGTCTACTTGAAAGCCGAAGCAAACGGCGTTACCAATCCCTTCGCCATTTCATCGCTTTCCAAGGAAGACCAGGAATACGTGAAGCAGTTCAAGTAGGACGCGTTCTGTTTTCCCGCAGCAAAAAGCCACCCTTGCATGGGTGGCTTTTTTTAGCCTTCGCGGAATTGCCACAAGGGCTGAAAGCATCTAGGTTTACCCCATGGCACTATTCGGCAAGAAATTTACAATCGTCGTTGTTTGCAAGGCCAACATAACGCGTAGCGCCTATCTGCATGGCTACATGGAGCACTATCTTAAGGAACACATCCCCCACGCCCGCAAAAAGGTGCGTATCCTTTCCGCCGGCGTGAAAGCCCGCCATGGCGGCTCCGCAAGCCAAGTGGTGCAGCATGTGGCGAAACTCAACGGCTTCAGCCTGGAATCCCACCACTCCGACCCTCTGACAAGAAAACTGGTCGGGAAAGCCGATGCAATCCTGGTCATGGAGCAATATCAGAAGGACGCCATCCTTGAGCGGTTTCCACAGGCCACGGATAAAACATTCCGGTTAATGGAGTACCTTGGAAACGACCATGCCGCAGATGCTTGCGACATCCCCGACCCCACCGGACAAGACACCGCAGTCTACGAGGAATTCATCACGGTTGCGCATGCCGAAGTGGAGCGCATATTCCGTGAACTCGGCCGCGAGGGGATTGTTTGAAAAACTTTCGGAGTGCGGTGGAAAGAGAAACGCCACACCGCTTTCCATCCGCAAAAAGCGGTGTCGCCCGTTGGTTGCCTCCGCATTCCAGGAATTATTACGCGCGCGGCTTGAGCTGCGGAAAGAGAATGACGTCGCGGATGGCGTCGGAACCCGTCAGCAACATGAGCAGGCGGTCGATGCCGATTCCCATCCCACCGGTCGGGGGCATGCCGTATTCCAGCGCGGCAAGGAAGTCCTCGTCGATCTTCGAGCCGTCGCCAGCCGCCTGTTCCTCGAAGCGTTTGCGCTGTTCAATCGGATTGTTCAACTCGCTGTAGGCTGGAGCGATTTCCTTGCCGCCGATAATCAGCTCGAACACATCGACCAGTTCGGGATCGTCATCGCAATGGTTGGCGAGCGGAACGAGTTCCTTCGGCAAGCGCGTAATGAAGGTAGGCTGGATAAGGGTGCCCTCGATGGTTTTGTCGTAGATTTCGTGGGTAACCTGCTTGAAGTCCATGCCCTCTTCGATATGCACTTCAAGCTCCTCGGCCCTGGCCTTGGCTTCGTCGAGGCTCTTTTCGAACCAATCGTCGCCAAGATGCTCCTTGATGAGATCGTGGTATGGAACCTCGCGCCACGGGGCCTGTAGATTGATGGTGTTGCCCATCCATTCGAATTCGATTTTTCCGAAAATGGTTTTGGCCAAATGCGCCACCATGCTTTGGATGAGTTCCTGCATGGTGCGCATGTCGCCGTACGCCTGGTAGATCTCGAGCGCGGTGAATTCCGGGTTATGCGTACGGTCGAGCCCCTCGTTGCGGAAGTTGCGGTTCATTTCGTAGACGCGGTCCATCCCGCCGACGATCAGGCGCTTCAGGTAAAGCTCGGGCGCGATGCGCATAAAAACATCGACGTTGAGCGCGTTGTAGTGCGCCTTGAACGGCTTGGCGGCCGCTCCGCCCGCAATCTGCTGGAGCATCGGGGTCTCGACCTCGCAGTAGCCACGACCATCGAGAAAGTTGCGGATTTCGCGCATTGCTTCCGTGCGCTTTTTGAAAACATCCATCACTTCCGGATTGGAGATCAGGTCGAGCGAGCGCTGGCGGTAGCGGGTTTCCACATCGGTCAGGCCGTGGAATTTTTCAGGAAGCGGCAGCAACGCCTTGGAAAGCAGTGTCCATTCGGCAACCCGGACGGTATTCTCTTCGGTCCGCGTAATGAACAATTCGCCCTCTGCGCCAACTATATCGCCGAGATCGAGCAGCTTAAAGGCGGCAAAACCATCGTCACCAATGAGGTCTTTCTTCACCATAAGCTGAAATTTGGCGGAACCGTCCGAAATATGCGCAAAAGCCATTTTTCCCATTTTGCGGATCGCCACGATCCGTCCGCATACCTTGACCTGCCGCCCTTCTTCAAAGGTGGCATGCAGTTTATCGAGTCGCGCCGTACGCTCGAACGCCTTTCCAAAGGCGGGAAAACCCGCAGCGGCGAGTTGGTCCATGTTTTCGATGCGCTGCTGGCGATATTCGTTTCCAGTTGGTTCTTCGCTCATGACAATCTCCAAAATTAGCCTCAAGCATTATGGATTCCGCCAGCCCAAGTCAACCGGCAACCCCGCCTGAATGGCGGAAACAAACAAAAAGAGCCCCGCACAAGGCGGGGCTCAGGAGGAGGAATGAAAAATGCAAAGGCTAAAGATGAAGGGGTATTCAGCAAGGGCTCGCTGTTGCAAAATTCCTTACCGATCCATCCCTAGCCAATGCAAAAGCTGATATTGTTTTTAGCAAAATCCATTCCAACTATTGGAAGATCTCCATTTTCGTCTGTTTTTTTTGGGTCTTCCGCAAAACCTGTGGCAATCCATCCTCATACGGCGGCAAGCAAATGCCCAAGGTTTGGGCAAACTACAGCTATGATCGCGGGGCAACAACCCGTCACTAGGCATCGGTCTTCAAGCGGGTGCGGATATCACACTTCACAAGGTGTGAGAAAATGCCACCTTCCATATTTCGGCAAATTTGCAGTCTTACCCCTGTATTTATTGGGTAAAATGCATTCTCCAAATGGATAGGTGCAATACCACACTTTAAGAGGTGTGATAAAATATGGATCGGTCTGTTCCATTGTCCGCCGGATTCGCGGGTGCGACTTCGGGCGGATACC
>JBDLHZ010000010.1:0-18752 GCA_039715135.1 Verrucomicrobiota bacterium | reverse complement strand
CATGTCCGGCCCGATCGTCGCCATCTCCTTCTTCTTCCAGTTGATGCAGGACTACGGCACCGACCAGGTCACCGTCCAGCGGCTCATGGCCACCGGCTCCCTGCGCAACACCGTAAAGTCCGTCGCCTTCAACGCCTGCACCGACTTCTTCATCATCGGCCTGCTGCTCTTCATCGGACTCGGGCTCTTCGCGTTTTTCCAGACGGTGGAACTGCCCGCTTCGATCACCGGCGACAAGGTCATGCCCTACTACATCATCCACCACCTGCCCCAAGGCATTTCCGGCCTGCTCATCACCGCCGTCTTCGCCGCCGCCATGTCGTCCATGGACTCCGGCATCAACTCCATCGCCACGGTAGTCATCAATGACTTCAAGAAACCGATCATGCTTCGTGTCCCACGTCCCACATCCCACGTCCCACATATCACGGATGTTGCCCTTGCAAGAACGCTAACTGTTGTACTAGGCGTTTTAGCCACCGCCCTCGCCTTCTACGTCTCCACCATCGGGGGAATCATCAAGGCCTTCGCCTCGTTCATGAGCCTCTTCAGCACACCCATTCTAGCCCTGTTCCTGCTCGGCATCCTCACGCGGCGCGGCAACTTTGCGGGCTGGCTCGTTGGACTCGCCATCTCCCTCCCCGCCACCCTCTGGTTGCAAGAGGGAATCGAAGCCCACTGGGTCTACTATTTCCCCTTCTCCTTCCTCACCTCCTTCCCCGTCGCCCTCCTCGCCAGCCGCTTTTTCAAATCGGAAGCGGCACCCCGATATCTGACGGTTTTCAGGAAGCAAGATTAGGCAGAACAATTGCGGTACGGTTGCGGGCAATGCCCGCTTTGGAGTGCGGAGACCCCGTCTCCGCTTTAAAAGCGGCAATGGGATTGCCGCACTCCAAAGCACCTGCGGCGCACCTCCCAGCCCTCTGCTCCACTTGTCCTGCACCCCCGCATGATGCTCCCCGCTCAATTCCATTGACCTGCTATGGCGAAATCCCCATTATCCCGCGCCAATATGAAACAGGAAAAAACGACCGTTGCTGAACACCATAATTTCCAGGGCGACTACCGCATTCTACGCCTTTCGGCTCCGGCTATCGGACCGTTGGTGAAGCCGGGGCAATTCCTTGAACTACAGGTTCCCCGTCTCGACGACCGCATCCTGCGCCGTCCGTTTTCGATCTACCAGGCCGACACCGAGGGCGCGTCTATCCTCTACAAAACAGTGGGTCGCGGCACGGAAGCCATGGTTGCCCTTCAAGTCGGCGACGAAGTCGACATCATCGGTCCGCTGGGCAACGGTTTCCCAGAATTGACCGAAGGCAAGGTTCCCGTGCTTGTTGCCGGGGGCTATGGCAATGCCGCGCTCTACCTCAAGGCGAAGGAACTGGGAACCAAAGGCGTTGCCTTTTTCGGCGGGCGCACCGCTCAGGATATTCTCTGCGTCGAGGAGTTCAAGAAACTGGGATGGGACGTGCGCCCTACCACCGACGACGGATCGCTCGGAACCAAGGGATTGGTGACCGCCGCGTTCGATCCGTGGATGACGGAGCAGGATGCTGAATCGCTGGAGCTTTTTGTCTGCGGCCCGAACGGCATGCTCAAAGCCATGGGCGACCGGGCGATCGAACATAACTTTACCGCGTGGCTCTCGATGGATAAGAACATGGCCTGCGGCGTCGGGGCCTGCCTAACCTGCGTGATCAAGCGCAGGACGGAAGACGGCTGGGAATGGGCGCGCTGCTGCAAGGACGGTCCGATTTTTGAATCGCGTGAAATCCTCTGGGAGGAATAGAACCACAGATAAACACAGATAGACACAGATTTGATCCGTGTGAATCGGTGTTTATCCGTGGTTCAAAATAGGTTTGTTGGAAATGAGTGTTGATCTAAAAATTAAAATCGGCTCGATGGAGATGAAGAACCCGGTGACGGTGGCGTCGGGGACATTCGGCTATGGGCCGGAATATGCCGATCTGGTGGATCTGAATCGGCTGGGCGCGATTACCGTGAAGGGCATCGGGCCGGAGGAGCATGTGGGCAACCCCACGCCGCGCACATTCGAGACGCGCGGCGGAATGCTCAATGCCATCGGCCTGCCGGGACCGGGTGCAAAGGGCTTTATCGAGAAATATGTTCCCTTCCTAGCGCCGTACGATACGCCGGTGATCGTGAATATCTGGGGCAAGGGCATGGACGACTATGGCACAGTGGTTGAAATGCTCGACGACGAAGATACGGTTTCGGCCTACGAGATCAACCTTTCATGCCCAAACGTAAAAGAGGGCGGATCGGCCTTTGGAACGGATACCGATTCCTTCTCGCGCGTGATCGAGCTGGTCCGCGGCAAGACGCAAAAGCCGATCATCCCGAAGCTGGCACCGAATGTTCCGGATATCGGAAAATTTGCCAAGGCGGCGGAAGATTGCGGCGCGGACGCGATTTCGATCATGAATTCCTACCCGGCCATGGCGATCAATATCGATACGCTGGAGCCGGAACTGGCGAACCGAACGGGCGGGCTAAGCGGCCCGGCAATCAAGCCGATTGCCATTAAGTTGGTATGGGACGCGGCGAAAGCGACAAAGCTTCCCATCATTGGCATGGGCGGCATTTTCGAGCCGGAGGATGCGCTCGAGTTCATGGTTGCGGGTGCCACCGCCGTGGCGGTGGGAACCGCCAACTTCACGGATCCTTCAACGGCCATCCGCGTGATCGACGGCATCGAGGACTATCTCGTGGAAAAGGGCCACACCTCGGTCGCCGACATTGTGGGAATAGTCAAAGCATGAAAAAGCTAAAACTTGGAGGAACGGTTGCGCTTGGCGCTGTATTTGCGGCGGCGGTGCTTTGCAGTTCGTTTTGCCAGCCGTTCATTCCCGACGCGGTCTACGAAGCGGTTCCTGCGCAGGTCACCGTCAAATGCAAGGTAGAGAGCCTGGACGAACTTCTGGAAAGCCCGGTGTGCGGGCAGCTCGACAAGGTGCTCGGTGCGGGCAATTCGGTGGAGGCCGTGCTGGTTTCCAACGACTGGGTCAAACTAGCCGCCCCCTCGGAAATCGTGGTGATGGATCTGCCGCTTCGCCATGCCGGGCAAACCAAGACGTGGGCGGCCGTGAGCTGGGTGGGCTGGCGCAGTCCGTGGCTGCGGTGGAAGCTGGAACATAGCCGCGCGGAGGGGCTCTCCTTTCTGGGAAAACACGCGGTCTGGCCGGTTTGGAAATATGAAACACCGGACATTGCACGCGGCATGAACCTGACTTTTGCGCTGACCGACAACCTGTTCATAGTCTGCCTGTCGGAAAATCCGGCGGATATCCTGCTGCTGCTGGACACCTACGACCGACGAACGCCCTCCATCAAAGGATCGAAATAAAGGGACCTTCCACATGAACCTTCCAACGCGGCTTCGCAGCAGATTTTTGATTTTGGATTTTAGATTGCCGATTTACGGGTCTTCCGTCTGCGCCAAGGCTACGGCGAACAAGGCGACGCCTTTACAAAGGAGAGGCCAATGCCGATTGCGTGCCCTGCGAAGCCTTGGCGAAGCGGGGAGTTCCAGAAATCGGCCCTTGGAGCGAAGCGGAAAGATAATTTCCCGCAGGGAAATAACGACCAACGGGAGTGGTTCATCAAAAATCGGCAATCGGCAATACGTTGCCATCCTCATACTGTCCAGCCTGATGCTGGCGGGCTGCATCTCCAAAAACAAGGAACCGGAAGACAACCCCATATCCCCGGCACAAATCGAGATGTGCTTGTCGCGCGCAAGGCCCCCGCAGCAATTCGGGTTTTCAATCTTTGCGGTCGAAGGCGGCATCGCCTACGCCGGCCGAGGGCGCCTGCACCCCAACCACTTTGCCTACGCGGAAATGCACGAGGAAAACATTCCGGTCATCAAAATGCGCGGGCGCTCCAAAAGAGACAGCATGAATGTATTGGTGGATACCAGTTCCCCCGTCTCGTGGATGGAGTTTTCGACTTCGCAGGATTTCAGGGCCTTTTTCATGGGAATAAACGACGAAGTGATCCCCTATCGCGGAAGCTACAACACCGGCGGAACACCGGCTTTCGCCGCCGTGGTCACCCAGCTTCGCATCGACACCCTTTTCATTGAAAGCGTGCCCTTCTACATCCGCATGGCCGAGGGATCGCTCGGCCCATTGGCCCGCGGGATCCGCAAACCGGAAGTCGATGCCGTCATGGGCTACGACAACCTGCGCAGTTTTGAATATATCCAATTCGATCTGCAAAACAACTCGATCGCCTTTTCGGCCACCCACCCCTACAAGCCGAACGAGGCCCTTTTGCTTGAGGCCGCAAAAATCGTCGCGGCTCCCGGCCAGGGTCTGATGATCGAAGGAATGGTCGATGAGGAAATAACCCCGATCACCCTTGACTTTGCAGGAAACTACAGTCTTGCACGCAATGGCATTAAGACAGGCACAACCCGTCATGTAGAACTGGGCCACATGCCATTCGACGATGTTCCGACCCTCGTTTTGCCAACCCATACCGCCCCGCCACGTGTCGGCCGCAAACTGCTTGCCCCCTACCTCATTACCATCTGCAACAAAGAGGGCATGGTCTATTTCGAGCAGATTCCCGATGTTGATTGAACATCCAACTTCCAACCTTTGAACGCTGAAATTCGAAGTTCAACGTCGGATGTTCGATGTTCAAGGTTCGAATCAACCCGAGTATTCCTATCGCAATTTACAGATTTTCGGCACTTGCGCTCCCAAAAAAAATCATTACTATCCCGCTATGTAGGTAGTTATTCGTGCAACCATAAACGAAAGGGGAAACATATGAAACATCTACTGATCGCCGCACTACTCGTATCCATGGGAGTCATCGCCGACGATGCCGCCAAAGTCGAAGAACCCGCCGCAGCAAGCGTGGAAGAGAGTGGCGGCCACAAGGACTGGCCCACGCTCGACGAGTGGTGGAAAGCAAACAAACTCAACGAAGGCACCATGAATGCCGAAGTCCTGCTGGGCTATGAATATTCGGATCTCGACGATGCAGCTGGAAACGATGCGGCCCAGGCGCTGCTCACCCGTACCCGGATCAGCTATAAGACAGCGAATATGGAAGGTTTCGATGCGTTTATACAGGGTCAGTATGTTGCTCCAATCACCGATCACTATGCCCCGGAAAGCGCAGGCTACGACGTCGTCGCCGATCCCGAAAACTTCCGGCTCCATCAAGTCTATATGGCCTATACCGGCTATGACTCGCATGCCCGGATCGGCTCGCAGGAAATCATTCTCGACAACGCCCGCCTTATCGGCAACGTCGGCTGGCGCCTCAATGCACAGTCCTTCAACGCCGGATTGGTGAAAAACAACTCGATCGAAGACCTGACGTTGCTCTACGCCTATGCCGACAGCATCAACGACATCTTCGGCAACTTGAACCACAACCGCCAGTACCACCTGCTCAACGCCGAATATAAGCTGGGTGAAGGCAACAAGGTCTCTGCCTTTGCCTACCTGCAACGCAACGACGTCGGCCTCGACAAACTCGATACCTATGGCCTGCGCGCTTGGGGAAAGAACAAAAGCATCTCGCACGATGTGATGCTCGCCTCCCAGCGCGATGCCTACTATGGCAACGTATTTGGTGAATTTGACATGGATGCAGTCGATGTCGGCCTTGGCGTGGAATACATTTCCGGCGGCAATAATGCCAATGAACGTTTCCAAACCCTTAACGGTACCGCCCACAAATTCAACGGTTGGGCCGATCAGTTCCTTGGTACAGGCGGGGGAGTGGAAGCCGGCTTGATCGACTTCTACGGGCAAGTTTCCGGCAAGATTGAAAAACTCAAGCTCATGGGCGCCTGCCACTGGTTCAATACCGCCGATGAAACCGCCGCTGGATTTGACGGCGACTATGGCCAGGAATTCGACGTGCTGGCCAAATATCCCGTCTGCAAAAACTTCAGCGTATTGGCCAAGGCCGCCTACTACATCAAGGGCGATAACCATGCCGACAACTTTACCAACGACGAAACCGTCTTCTGGTTGCGCGGTACGCTGACGTTCTAGGGAATTCCGGCGAAAACACCGTTTCCAGGGGCTGGATTCCTTCCAGCCCCTGTTTTTTTTAGGTTCATGTCCCAATTCCGAGGAACGAAGGAATCCGTCTCCGTTTCACTTCGACGGGACTACGAAGAAACATCTCCTTTGTAGTCCACTCGAAGCAGAGCGGAGAGTGCCGGTCGCGTTGTGGTTATCTTGTGGAAAAAACTCCCCGCAGATGGGACATGAACCTTTTTTGTCGAAGATCCCGAGGCTTCCGGGCATTTTTTGCATCCTAAAACCCTGTTTTTATTGGGGTTTCCGGATATTTTCAGAAAAAAGTGAAAAAAGTTCGGTTTCAGGGTAACAGCCCAGAGGAAGCCCCCGTATTACATAGCGAACCCAATAACAATTTAAACGGAAGCATACGCGGCTTCTAAGTGAACCCAAACCCATTCGTCGCCGCTTCCCTACTCCGAGAAGGCCCCGCCACCCAGCGGGGTTTTCTTTTGCCTATGTCCCAATTCCGGGGAAAGAAAAAGCCGTGTTGCCGACAAACCCAGTGAATCCTGTCCATCCCGCCTAAAAACAGCCGTTGCAATGTGAACTTTGCGTTCTTTGCGCCTTTGCGAGGGGAAATCCTCTACTCATGAAATATCCGGGTTAGCGGGCTTTCTCCGCCTTCGGCATACCGGATTACCCACTTTCCTCGCTTACATCCGTGCAGAAAGCTCGGCTCGTAATGCCTTGCGAGCTACAACTTTTTTATTATACCGTAATAGCTTATTGCAACTCCAGCGGAGTCATCAAGATGCTACAAAGTCTGTCCAGAATCGCTCGTCCACTCGCTCTCTTTGCTGCGCTGATGTTGGTTGGTGCCTGTCGCAGAAACCCTCGGCAAGCCGACAAGAAAGAACTCCTGGTCTACACCGGGATCACCATGGCCAAGCCCATGGCTGAGATCACCGCAGCTATCGAGCAGAAGCACAACGTCAGCATCGTCATGACCCAAGGCGGATCCGAGGATTTGTATATTAGTCTCAGGTCGGCAGGGAAAGGTGACCTCTACATGCCTGGTTCGACATCCTACAGGAAAAAGCACTTTGCCGAAGGACTGTTGGGTGAGTTTGTGAGTGTCGGCTACAACCAAGCCGTATTCATGGTTCCAAAGGGGAACCCGAAAGGCATCACCGCGAATATCGACCAAATGCTACGTGACGATGTGGCCATTGTGCTCTGTAATCCCGAAAGCGGGAGCATCGGGCGGGAAACGGCGGGAATCCTCGAAGCCGCAGGTGTTTTCGAGGAGGCATTCAGGCGTTGCGAGTATCTGACAACCGATTCCCGAAATCTGAACAAGGCATTGAGAAATGGTGATGCGGATCTGATCGTCAACTGGCGAGCAACGGCTTTCTTCCCGGAAAACAAGGAGAGTACGGAGATCATCGATCTGCCGTCCGGGATGGCCAGACCCAAGGAACTGCAGCTCACCCTTTTGAAGTTCTCGCAGCATCCGGATATTGCCCGGAAGGTGATGGCATATGCCGCGTCTCCGGCTGGACAGGCCATCTTTCGAAAGTACGGCTTCGTAGACGCCCAGGGGAAGAGTGAGAAATGACAGGCACTGCACGTCAACCGAAGGGACTTCCGCGCCTCTGGCGGCGTGAACGATCGTTCGTTCTGCTTATCCTCCAACTAGGCCTTTTTCTGCTGGGTTTCGCGTTGCTGGTGGGCTTGCACCATTTTGTGCTGGAGAGAATCGAGGAGCTTGATGCGACCAGTTCCAACGAAGAGGCGCGCCTGATCCTTGCCCAGCAGATCAATCTGAATCTGGCCAGCATGGAGTCCGAGTTCTATGAGATTGCCACGAGCACCGGCTTGCGAAGGCAGAAGCAGATTGAGAATGAAATCCAAGACCAGATCAGCGACATACGCAAGATACTGAACGTGCTCAATGACGGCGGCACCTATCACCGTGCTATTCCGGTCAACTTGGAATTCAGGGAGTTCGTTTCCAATCCGATCACCTATCACCGGATGCCCGGACAGTCGGAATACGTTCTTGAGAGCATCGATCTGGCCCCGAAGCTGGAGGAGATTGAGCAGAAGGTTCAAGAACTACTGGTGTACACCTCTTTGCGTGACAACTTGCGCAATAGTGCGCCGGGGAGTGCGAAAAGAGCGCAGTACGTCGAGGCCATCGCAGAACTCAAGGCGTTTCTGAAGCGAGTGCCGCCTCTGTTCATGCGAATGCAGGCAAATGCCAACAGAATCCACGCCGAGAGCATTCGCAAGTTCAAGGAGTTGTCCCAGGCCACCCAGTCGCAGAAGGTGCGCTATCGTCTCCTCGAGTTTCTGGTCGCAGCGATCACGCTTCTTACCGTTGTGCTCTTCGGATGGGTAATTGCCCAGCATATCAGGCATACCAACGCAGCCCTGCGCCATGCTACAGAGCAGTCGGCAAGACTAAAGGATGAGGCGGAGGAGGCACAGCGTCACAATGCGGCGCTCAACCGCATACTTGAGGTCTCGATCCTCGACATGCCGTTGCAGGAGACTCTGCAGGAGGCCCTCATACAGATCATGTCGGTGCCCTGGCTGCGTGTTGAATCCCAGGGATCGATCTTCCTTGCGGATCCGGCGAAGCGCGAGCTGACGCTCGCCGTTCATCACAATCTTGCTCCGGAACTGCAAGGGCTGTGCGCAGTAGTCCCATACGGGAAATGCCTGTGCGGCAAGGCGGCAGAACGCGGAGCACCGGTTTTCGCGGCCCATATGGATGGGGATCATGACATCAGATTCCCCGGGATTCACGAACATGGCCACATCTGCATGCCTATCAACAGCAGGGACGGTCTGCTCGGTGTCCTGAACCTCTACGTCCTTGACGGCAGCGAGCGGTCGGCGGTCAACGAGCGCTTCCTGCAGGTTGCAACGAAGACCCTGGCGACTATTATCGAACGAAAACGTGCGGAAGATATGCTGCGCAAGCTGTCGATTGCCGTGGAACAGAGCCCGGCCACCGTCGTTATCACCGACATCGATGGCAACATCGAGTACGTCAATCCCATGTTCACCGAGAAGACAGGCTATACGGCCGAGGAGGCCATTGGCCAGAATCCGCGCATACTGAAATCGGACGGAACTCCCTCGGAAACATACGAAGACCTATGGAAGACGCTCACTTCCGGGGATATCTGGCGAGGTGAGTTCCTTACCAAGAAGAAGAACGGTGATTTGTATTGGGAGGCGGCTTCCATCTCGCCCATCCGCACGAAAACGGGCAGAGCCACACACTACGTTGCCGTCAAAGAGGACGTAACCGAGCGCAAGAGAATCGAAGAAGAACTGCGCAGAGCCACAGCCATGGCCGAGCAGGCGAGCCGGGCAAAGGGCGATTTCCTCGCCAACATGAGCCATGAGATCCGTACGCCTATGAATGCCGTAATAGGGCTGAGCTATCTCGCCCTGAAATCCGACCTCGACGACAGACAGCGGGATTACCTCTCGAAAATCCAGATTTCGGCAAAGGCGTTGCTGGGAATCATCAATGATATTCTGGATTTCTCCAAGATTGAGGCGGGGCATATGGCGGTCGAGGCAATACCATTCAGGCTCGACAAGGTGATCAACCAGGTCTTTACCGTTGCGGGGGTCAAGGCGGCCGAAAAGGGGCTCGACTTGTTTGTCGTTCCATCCATGGATCTGCCCGCCAGCATCATTGGAGACCCTCTGCGGTTGGGTCAGGTTCTAACCAACCTGGTCGGCAACGCTGTGAAATTCACCGAGCAGGGAGAGGTCATCCTAAGTGTGAAAGCCGTCGAATCCGGGGATGACGCCCTGACTCTGCGCTTTTGCGTAGAGGATTCAGGTATCGGCATAACGAAAGAGAAGATTGGCAAGTTGTTCAACTCGTTTTCCCAGGCCGATACATCGACAACGAGGAAATATGGCGGATCCGGTCTCGGGCTAGTGATCAGCGACAGGCTGGTGAAGTTGATGGGGGGTGAACTACAGGTCGAAAGCGAGCCGGGCAAAGGTAGCGCCTTTTCGTTCACCGCCAGGTTTGCTGTCGACGATACAGAGAAGAAGGAACGCTTGGGTGAACGCAGCTTCCTTGTCGGCAAAAGGGCATGTGTCTTCAGCGACAATGCCACCGCCCGCCACATGTATGAGAGGATGCTGACTGCGCATGGACTCAAGGTGGCAACATTCGCCAATGCTGATGGACTTAAGGAAGCCATGGATGACGACAGTCTTTCGTGTGATGTCCTGGTTGTAGACTTGCGCTCGCCGAAGATTGACGATTCCGACATCGCCCAACACATACGATCCGCCTACCATGAGAGTCTACCGCCTGTGGTCGTTCTCGTTGGATTCGACGCGGGTCGGAACGCAGAGATCCTCGATTCTCAGCCGCAATGCGAGGTACTGACCAAGCCGGTATCCCCGTCGACGCTGCTCGACACGATCGCGAGGCTGTTTGGCAGGAGTGTCACACCCAGTGGCGCCATGGAAAGGCCGGCCAGGGATGTGGACGCAATTCAGGGCATTCTCGGCGCCAGAGCGCTGGTTGCCGAGGATGTGCCTATCAATCAGCTGGTTGCACAGGAGGTGCTGGAGGGCTTCGGCGCCGAGGTAACCATTGCAGAGAATGGCAAAATCGCCGTCGAGAAAATACGGGAAGAACAGTTCGATATCGTCTTTATGGATGTGCAGATGCCTGAGATGGATGGCTATGAAGCGACCGCGTTGATCCGTTCCGACAGGCGATTCGACGATCTGCCAATCATCGCCATGACAGCACACGCGCTGGACAGCGACCGCGAGAAAAGTCTTGCCATGGGAATGAACGGCCATGTGTCGAAGCCCATTGATCCGGAGGATCTGTTCGATACCCTTTCCCGGTGGGTTCGGATCCAGAGACACGCTGAATAAATAATAGGAATATCAGATTAACTTGATCAGTATTGTACTCACACCCGCTCCCGGGGTCGCTCCCATGAGCATCGCGAAATGATAATTTGCGAAGCAAATAACGACCAATGGGAAGTGGTTCACACACAAAGCCACCTGAAAGCGAAGCGATAAATAATTTTGCACAGCAAAATAGTGCCGAAGGCACGATTCAAGAAGCCGATTTTTCGATTACCTTGCTCTCCGTGGAAATTGTTCGCTATCCACTCTCAATCATGTGGCTCTGTGTGAGAAACAATTCCATTCAAATTAATTCCATATCAGAGGAGACATCGGCATAGAGTCGGAACCAACCGGGTGCAGCCGCAGGTACTGCGCACTTCCGTGAAGAACCTTTTTTCGCACCTGTAAAACACCGGTTTATTGGGGTTTTCGTGGATTTTCAGAAAAAAGCAAGAAAAGTTCGGTTTCAGAGTAACACCTTGGGGGAAGCCCCCGTATTACATAGCGAACCCAATAACAATTTAAACGGAAGCATACGCGGCTTCTAAGTGAACCCAAACCCATTCGCCGCTGCTTCCCTACTCCGAGAGAGCCCCGCCACCCAGCGGGGTTTTCTTTTGCCTATGTCCCATTGCGGGAAGAGGCAGGATCGACCCTTTGAATCAGGGCGTATTGAGCGTCAAATCATTTATAGTCGACGGAATAATTTCCGAAAAAATGCACCTTTTCCATCAATGGATCCTTGGGTCGCTTGGAAAAATCGAAATAGCGCTCCAGATCCCGCATCGCAATCACCGTGAATCCCTCGGCCTTCAAATGGTCAAGGAACTCCACATAGCGCTCGGCAGGCGTTGAGCAGAAGGGATGTGCGCCGTCGGGGGTTCCATGGAACTGGAACACCAGCACCTTGCCGCGAACGGCGGGGGCGGTCACCTTCTTGAAATCATCAAGCGTCCACTCCGGCACCGCCAGACCGCCGCTTGGAATCAGCATGGGGTCATGCCGTTCGGGTTCGTAGAGCGCCCCCATGCCAACCACGGGAACCCCCGGAGGCACATCGGGAACCGTGCCGCGCCAGCCAAAACGATAGCCCAGCTCCCGCAGCCGTTCAGCCGCGCGGGGCCCGAATCCGTCCGGTATTTCAAGCCAAATGGATTCCGCGGTGATCATGCCACCGCCACGATTGACCTCCACCGGACGGCCATGGTATCGTTTCGCCTTTAATCCACGAATAACCATGGAAAGAACCGTGACATCGACCACCGCCAAATCGTCGGATTTCGACAGTGTTCTTGCGCAGCATGCCTGCGAGGAGGGCCAGTTGATCCCCCTCCTCCAAGACATCCAGGACGAGCTGGGCCATGTCAGTGCGGAGGCCATAAGCGCCGCCGCAAAGCACCTCAATATTCCCGAAAGCTCAGTCTACGGCGTGGTCACGTTCTACAGCCAGTTCCACCTGACCCGACAGGGCAGGCACAGGATCAAGGTATGCATGGGCACGGCATGCCACGTGCGCGGTGCCGATGAAATCATACGCGCCGTATCCGCCCGGCTGGGCATCGGCCCCGGCGAAACTTCCGATGACTTTGAATTCAGCGTGGAGCGCGTTGCCTGCTTCGGCTCCTGCGCGTTGGCTCCGGTGGTGGTGGTGAACGACAAGGTGTATGGAAACATGACTCCCCAAACAACCTTGAAGGTTCTGGATGGCCTGACATGAAGTTCAAGGATATACAGAAAAGCGCACAGGATGCCGCAGCATCGTTTCTCGACGAGCGCCATCCGCGCATCCTCGTCGGCGCCGGCACCTGCGGGAAGGCCGCCGGTGCGGACGACCTGCTTGAAGCCCTTCCCTTGCACCTGAAGGAGCTGGGGCTGGAGATCGAGGTCTCGCAGGTCGGCTGCCTGGGACTGTGCTATGCCGAACCGTTGATGGAACTTCGCAGCGCCGAGCATCCGCCCCTGCTCTTCGGTGGCGTCACCACCGAATCCCTTGGCCAAATCCTGACGGAATACTACCGCAACGGCGGCGGCGACGCCCTAGCCACCATGGGCAATGAACCGCACGGGGATGTGCCAACCTTTGAAAAGCTGCCGATGCTGGAGGGACAGGTGCGCATTGTTTCGCGCAACTTTGGCCGCATCGACCCCGGAAACATCGACCAATACATTGCCCGCAATGGCTACGCCGGCCTCGCGCACGCACTGAAGATGGATCGCGAAGAGGTGATCGAAGAAGTTCGGACCGGTGGCCTGCGTGGACGCGGCGGCGCCGGCTTCCCCGTCGCCGTAAAGTGGGAATTCTGCAAGAACGAGGAGTCCGACCAGAAATACATGATCTGCAACGCCGACGAGGGCGACCCCGGCGCGTTCATGGATCGTTCCGTTTTGGAAAGCGACCCCCATTCAACGATGGAAGGCATGATTATAGGTGCCTACGCAATCGGAGCCTCCGAGGGCTACATCTATGTGCGCGCCGAATACCCCCTGGCCATCGAACGCATCGAGACGGCCATCGAACAGGCCACCGAACGCGGCCTGCTCGGCGACGACATCCTTGGCTCCGGCTTTTCGTTCCACGTCAAGATCAAGAAGGGCGCCGGCGCCTTCGTCTGCGGCGAAGAGACCTCGCTACTGGCATCGATCGAGGGCAAGCGCGGCATGCCGCGCGCGCGTCCGCCGTTCCCCGCCCAGAAAGGGTTGCACGGCAAGCCCACCAATATCAACAATGTCGAGACACTGGCCAACGTGCCAGTCATTCTGGAGAAAGGCGGCCAAGCCTTCGCCGGGCACGGCACGGAAAAGAGCCGCGGAACGAAGACATTTGCACTGGCCGGCAAGATCGTCCGCACCGGCCTGATCGAAGTGCCGCTCGGCACCACCCTGCGGCACATCGTGTTCGATATCGGCGGCGGCGTTCCGGACGGCAAGACCTTCAAGGCCGTCCAGACCGGCGGCCCCTCCGGCGGCTGCATCCCCGCCGACCTGCTCGACCTGCCGGTGGACTACGAGAAACTGGCCGAGGCCGGCTCCATCATGGGCTCCGGCGGGCTGGTCGTGATGGACGAGGAAACCTGCATGGTCGATGTAGCGCGCTATTTCCTTGAATTCACGCAGGACGAGTCCTGCGGCAAGTGCGTGCCCTGCCGGCTGGGAACCTGCCAGCTACACAAGCTGCTCGACAATATCACCCACGGCAAGGGCAAGCCCGGCGACATCGACCTCCTGCTCGAAATTTCCCGCGCCGTCAAGACCGGCTCGCTCTGCGGACTGGGCCAGACCGCCCCCAACCCCGTAGTCACAACCATTCAATACTATCGCGACGAATATGAAAGCCATGTGAACGACGGCCGCTGCCCGGCCGGCAAGTGCGAAGGTCTCCTGACCTTCTCCATCGACCCCGAGGCGTGCATCGGCTGCACGGCCTGCTTCAGGGCCTGCCCCGCCGAGGCCATCACCGGGGAACCGCGCGAGATCCATTCCATCGATCCAGACAAGTGCATTCGCTGCGGCGGGTGCTTCAGGGTCTGCAAATTCAACGCCGTATTAAAAAGCTGATGCAACTGGATAAAACAAACCACGAAATACACGAATTACACGAAACTGGATTTCCTTTTTCTGGAGAGCTTTCGTGTGGTTCGTGTATTTCGTGGTTTAACATTTTTCACAAAAGCGGATTGAGGATGGGCTGATGGATGCAAAGCTGACATTCACTATTGATGGGCAAAGCATCGCCGCCCGCAAGGGGGATACCGTCCTGAACGCCGCAACAGCGGCAGGCATCTACATCCCCAGCCTGTGCGACAGCCCCGGCCTCGAACCCTACAGCGCCTGCCGCCTCTGCATTGTCGAGATCGACGGCGTGCGCGGCATGCCGACCTCCTGCTCCACCCCGGTCAAGAACGGCATGGTCGTACGCAACGATGTCGACTCCGTGAACCGCGTGCGGCGCATGATCTGCGAAATGCTCATTGCGGACCACCCCTTGGAGTGCCTCTCGTGCAGCGCCAACATGAACTGCGGGCTTCAGGATGTCGCCGCATTCCTCGGCATCAAGGGTAGCCGCCTGGAGCGCCTGAAGCGCGAGCCGGTGGTCGACGATAGCAACCCCTTCTACACGCGCGACCTCTCCAAGTGCATCCTGTGCGGCCTTTGTACACGCTCCTGCCACGAACTGCGCGGTGTCGGCGCCATCGAGGTGGCCGGCCGCGGCTTCGAGAGCCGCATTGCTACCGCAGGAGACAAGCCGGTACTGGAATCAACCTGCACCTCGTGCGGCGAGTGCGTCGATCGCTGCCCCGTCAATGCCCTGTGGGCCAAGCAAGAAACCGTACCACCGACCGCTACAACCATTACGACCTGCATCTATTGCGGATGCGGATGCAGCCTTGAGCTAGGCACCCGTGGCGGCAAGATCGTGCGCGTGCGGGGAGATAGGAATAATCCGGCCAGCCAAGGCAGCCTCTGCGTGAAGGGACGCTTCGGTCTGGATTTTGTCTCGTCGCCGGATCGTTTGACCACGCCCCTGATCAAGCGCAACGGCACACTCGAGGAAGCCACTTGGGACGAGGCGCTGGATCTGGTGGCCGGCAAGTTTGCGGAGATTAAAAAGAAACACGGCTCCGACGCATTGGCCGGGCTCTCCTCGGCAAAATGCACCAACGAGGAAAACTATGTTTTCCAGAAATTCATCCGCGCCGGACTGGGAACCAACAATGTCGACCACTGCGCTCGGCTCTGCCACTCTTCGACCGTCGCCGGGCTTGCGCGCGCCTTTGGCTCCGGTGCAATGACCAATCCCCAGATGGATTTCGAACACGCCGACTGCATCTTCGTGACGGGCTCCAACACGACCGAGGCCCACCCAATCACGGCCATGCGCATTATCTCAGCCGTGGTCGACCACGGCGCCACGCTGATCGTTGCCGATCCGCGCCGCATCGATCTGGTCCGCTATGCCACGCTGCACATACGCCAGCGTTCGGGCACTGACGTCGCACTCTTCAATGCCATGCTCCAGACCATCATTTCCGAAGGGCTGTGCGACGAGAAATTTATCAAAAGCCGGACCGAGGGATTCGAGGAACTCAAGGTCTGCGTCGAGGATTGCACGCCGGAATGGGCCGAGCCGATCACGGGCATCCCGGCCGACAAGATCCGCGAGGCCGCCCGGCTCTACGCCAACGCCGAACGTGGATCCATTGCCTACAGCATGGGCATCACGCAGCACACCACCGGCACGGACAACGTGCTGGCCCTGGCCAACCTAGCCATGGCGACCGGAAACGTGGGCCGCGCCTCCACCGGGGTCAATCCACTGCGCGGCCAGAACAACGTGCAAGGTGCATGCGACCTTGGAGCCTTGCCCAACAAATACCCCGGCTACCAGGATGTCGACAACCCGGAGATACGGGAAAAATTCGAGTCGGCGTGGGGGACTTCCCTGTCGCCGCAGATTGGATTGACCGTTACGGAAATTGTCAACGCGGCCGGCAACGGTGCCGTGCGGGGACTCTATATCATGGGCGAAAACCCCATGCTGAGCGACCCGAACCTGAACCATGTGGAGCAGGCCCTGAAAGACGTCGAGTTCCTGTGCGTGCAGGATATCTTCCTCACCGAGACCGCCCAGCTTGCCGACGTGGTCCTACCCGCCGCCTCGTTCGCGGAAAAGGATGGCACCTTCACCAACACCGACCGGCGCGTGCAGCGGGTCCGCACCGCCCTGCCCAAGCCGGACGAAGCCCGGGACGACTGGGCGATTGTCTGCGACATCGCCACGCGGGCGGGCTACCCCATGTCGTACGGTTCCCCTTCCGAAATCCTCGACGAGATCGCAACGGTCTCCCCCATCTATGGCGGCATATCGTTCGAACGCATCGAAGAAGTTGGCTTGCAGTGGCCGTGCCCCGACAAAAACCATCCCGGCACCGTCTTTCTGCATGAAGGCGAATTCAAACGCGGCAAGGGCAAGTTCCACGCCACGCCGTTCCGGGTCGCCGCCGAGGAGCCCGATGGCGACTACCCGCTGCTCTTGACCACCGGCCGCTATCTCTACCACTGGCACACGCGCACCATGACCTCCCGCACCGAGGGGCTGGAGGAACTCTGCCCGCCGGCACCCATCGAGATCCACCCGGACGACGCTGCGCAACTCGGCATTGCCGACGGGGAAAAGGTCGAGGTCTCGTCACGGCGCGGCACCATCCACGCCGATGCATTCGTGACCGACCGCTCGCCGCGCGGCACCGTCTTCATGGCCTTCCATTTCCACGAAGGCGCGGCCAACAAGCTCACCAACGACGCCCTCGACCCCATCGCCAAGATCCCCGAGTTCAAGGTCTGCGCGGTGAAAATCCGCACGACTTGACAATCGGATTCCAGCTGCGAAATGGGCGGAAAGAGAACCTGCCCCACGAAAGAAACAGGCATTAACCAATTATGCCCAGAATATCTTCTACCCGGACAAGAACGTTTTCCGCCTCGGATACAAACCGCTCAGCCTCTCCTGCCGGCGGTTCCGAAACTCCGCCTGGATAACGAACATCCACGGCGAATTCAGCCAACTCGGCACAGATTGAACGAAACGTATCGAATTCCGGGACTATTTTCGCCATCTCGGCAAGCAGCACCATCAAATCATGAGTCTTTCCAAATGAAATGCCGTGCCAAGTGAGCAAACCTTTGAACGCTTTTTCGACCGCCTGCTGCGCATGGAAGCAGGGGACATCGGTGATGCCATATTCCGAATCCAACACGGCTTTGGCGGACAACAGATCGTTCCGAGCCTTGTGCAGCCATTCCATGGCAAACTGCTGCTCAGGCCGCATACAGCACCTTTCCTGTTCCCAATGCGTTTGTCAGTACGTGATTCGGGACACCGTTCCATTGATTCACTTCTTCCGGGGTATAAACCAGGATATCCATCGGAGCCTTCGGTGGCCAAAAGAGCTTGCGGACAGCAGCGCTTCGCTTGTAGCGAGGAGCATCGCTCTCCATTATCACCAGCAGATCCAGATCGCTGTCGTCCGTGGCGGTCCCGTCGGCATAGCTTCCGAAAAGAAGAACCTGCAAGGGATGAAGCACCTCCCCGATCCTGGAAGCAATCTGCCGAATTTCTGCATCTGTCAGTTTCATGCGCAGAATATAGGCCGAACCCCAATAGAATTCAACGCAAACCCGAAGAATCGTTTTCAGAATTTCACCGGCATGGGTATTTTTAAATCAACATCAGAACGCTAACGAAAAGGACAGTCGACTGGAAACGACACTATCGACCCCATCGCCAAGATCCCCGAGTTCAAGGTCTGCGCCGTGCGCGTCCAGACGACCAGGCCATCATAGACCCATCTTCGGCAACCGCCTTTCCAAGGGGTTGTTCTTGTTGAAAGGTGATGCTGTCTTTATTGTTTGCCGTATTGAATTTCGCAAGGAGGTCTGTCATTGATGAGTTGCGCGAACAGGGGATCTTTTTCGAGGCGCTGGCCGAGCAGGTGGGCAAGGGTTACGACCCGTTCGACCTTGTTTGCCACGTCGTCTACGATATGCCGCCACTGACCCGTCGGGAACGTGCGGAAAATGCACAACGGTTGATTAAACATCTGTATTCTGAGCCCGTAATATCCGTAAATGCCACAGCGAACCTGCTGGGAATCAGCAATAACCCGGCAAGAGAGCTCATTTCTGCATTGGAAAAAACCGGAGTACTGGAGGAATTAACGGGCTATAAACGCAATCGTTTGTTTATTTTCCGACGCTATTTAGCAATTTTTGCAGATCATGATATTTAAAATTCCATATCTCGGTTTA
>JBDLHZ010000009.1:0-19243 GCA_039715135.1 Verrucomicrobiota bacterium | reverse complement strand
GCAACCGGCTGCTTGGTCTCGGCATCCCGAACCAGGATCTTTCCCCGTATCTTGCTGGCTTCGATCGATACCGGAATCCATATGGCTACAAGTACAAGTAGCGCTAAAACTCCTGCGCCTATGATTAGTTTGTGTTCTCTTTCCATTCTATCCTCGCCATCCGAACGTTTGAGGTGAGCACTTGATTTGTTCGCCGAGTTAGCACTAATCCAAAGGGCAATCCGAGCAATATTTCTTCCTCTCGCAAGACTCGCAATGACCGCCGATCCAAACCCGATCAAACTGGGTCATAATGCCTTCCACCATAACTGGATCATCCGAGAGAATACCGGATTCAAAGTTTCTTCGGTTGCCACCTTTTGCCCCCATGCCCGCACCGGTGAGATTGGCACTCCCCGTATAGGCTATGTTCCCATCAACGATTACGCTTTTGAAGTGAACCCTCGGACACAGCATTCGCTCCAGTCCATCTATTAATGGGGGGAATCGATCAAAGTCCTTCCTGAAATTGGGCCCTGGTTCCTTGGCATGTAGTAGGCGAACAGAAATCCCCTGTTCTATCAAATCTGAAAGCACGCTTAGAAAGGGAACCATCCTGTTCCCTTCTTTCACATACATATCCTTTATATCGGCGGTAGCAATCCACACATAGCGATCTGCCTCAACCACCACCTTCTGAATGACGCGTTCATAGATTTGCTTATCGGATATGAGTTCAGTGGGCATAGGAAATAGTCATCGCTCCATTATCGAGATAGCTTAATTCTATACACCGTTTTGCAGGGCTTGTCGATTTGATCCTGTTTTCTGAATAGTCGGGAAACCCGTCTTCGTTTCGCTGCGACGGGACTACACAGAAGAGCTTTCCTATGTAGTTCACTCGCAACAAAGTGAAGAGTGAGGTTGGGTGAACAGGGCGGTGTTGCGCACGGACGAAAAGTGCTGCCACAACTTTTTAACCTAGTGCCATTCGGCTCATAGAGCCGACCTATCACCCATGCGCGTTGTAGCGTTGGCTCTATGAGCCAAGTGCAGTGCAGTTCGACGCATGAAATATCCTAATGTTTGGCAGGATTCGGGATTTTAGTTGAAATAATCCGCAATCCTTGGAAAATGCCGATTCACCTTTTATTAACATGGCATTTAAATACATTGCGCGCCCCCTTCGGGAGGCACACCCTACAACGTGGAGTGATGGACTGATATTATTGAATAAAACAAACGGTGTAGGACGTGACTCTTTTGAAAAAAGGTCACGTAATTAAGTGCCGGATTAATAACTGATGGGATCCACCATGGATAAACCGCAAAACATAGCCATTCTTGGAATCGGGCTGATGGGCGCATCGTTGTCGCTCGGGCTGAAGAAGCGCGGGTTTGCGGGGCGCATCCTCGGTTCTGCCCGCCGCGAGGAAACGCGGACACAGGCCTTGGAACTGGGTGTCGCCGACGCGGTTTTCGCCGATCCGGCCGAAGCCGTGCGCGAGGCCGACCTCATCGTGATCTGCGTGCCGATCTGGACGATCGCCAAGCTGGCCGAACAAATTATTCCAGCCTTGAAGCCCGGCGTAGTGGTGACGGATGTGGGTAGCACCAAGTCCGAATTGCTTAAGATAATGGAGCCTCTATTTGTTGGTTCTGAAGCCTGTTTTGTGGGGTCGCATCCCATCGCCGGTTCGGAAAAGACCGGCATCGAGGCGGGGAATCCCGATCTATACGAAGGCCGCCTAACGGTGGTTTGTCCCTCGGAAGATACCCCCGCCGAGGCGGAGCAGGCGGTTTCCAGCCTTTGGAAGGGCGCGGGTTCGGAGGTGGTTGGAATGTCGCCTGCGGCGCACGACGCGATGCTGGCCTCGACCAGCCACCTGCCGCACATGGTTGCCGCTGCGTTGGCGCGCTCGGTGACCGATGGCGATCCGGCGAAAAAGGCCGATTTTTGCGGAACCGGTTTCAAGGATACGACGCGCGTGGCATCCGGCTCGGCGGATATGTGGGTCGACATTATCGACACCAACCGTACGGCGCTTGAAGCGGAGCTGGATCGGTTTCATGAAGAGCTTCAGGGGTTGATTAAAATCCTGCGAGGCGGCGATGGCGACGATATCCGCCAGTGGCTCGAAGGCGCTGCCGCCGACCGCAACCAGATCCTTAAACTAAACCGATTCTTGAAGAGGTGAAACTTGCCAGCCTACGCCGAAGGCTACGGCTGGTCCGCCGTAGCTGTGCGAAGGCGGAAAACCTGAAGCTGGAAATATGAAAACCAACACATCGCAGACCAACAAATCGGAAATCAAAAATCAAAAATCAAAAATTGTCCACCCTGCGAAGCTGGAAGGAACAGTGCGGGTTCCGGGCGACAAGAGCATTTCCCAACGCGTGGCGATGCTCGCTTCGCTGGCGGAGGGCACATCGAAGGTGGTGGGCTACCTCAACGGTGAGGATGCGCGCAGTACGCTTTCGGCCATGGAACAGATGGGTGCCAAGGCGGAGTTCAAGGACGACGCGCTCTACATTACCGGCGTGGCCGGGCAGCTTCGGCAGCCGGACGAACCGCTCAACATGGGCAACTCGGGAACGGGTACACGATTGCTCGCCGGGCTTGTGGCCGGTGCGGGCATCGAGGTTTCGATGGTGGGCGACGAGTCGCTCTCGTCGAGACCGATGGGGCGCATCCGCCATCCGCTCGAGCTGATGGGTGCGCACATTGGGCTGACCGGAAAGCGCGGAACATTGCCGATGCTGATTTGCGGCGGAAAGCTGAAAGGTACGGGCTATTTGCTGCCGATGGCTTCCGCACAGGTAAAATCCTGCATCCTGTTGGCCGGCCTGTTTGCCGAGGGCAAGACAACGGTGGTCGAACCGCGCCCGACGCGCGACCATACTGAAAAGCTTTTCCAGGCATTGGATATCCCAATCTCAATCAACGGGCTTGAAGTTTCCATTGAAGGGTTCGGGCAGGAAGGGCCACGCTACAAGGCGCGCAACTTTGTGGTGCCCGGTGATTTTTCGTCAGCCGCTTTTTGGATCGTGGCGATTGCTGTGCGTCCGGGTGCGGAGCTGGTGATTGAAAACGTGGGTCTTAACCCGCGTCGCACGGCGTTGCTGGATGTCATGAAGCGCATGGGGGCCGATATCGAGGTTTCCGTTACGGAAGAAACCGGCGATCCCTACGGAACCATCAGGGTGCGCGGTGCGCAACTGAAGGGTACTGTGATCGAGGGCGACGAGATCCCGAACCTGATCGACGAGTTGCCGATCATTGCCGTGGCGGGTGCATTGGCAAACGGGGAAACCGAAATCCGCGATGCCGCCGAGCTACGCGTAAAGGAATCCGACCGCATTGCGGAAATGGTGAAAAACCTCCGTTTGTTCGGTGCCGAGGTGGAGGAAAAGGACGATGGCATGGTCGTCTCTGGGCCTGCGGTTTTGAAAACGCCCGACGTTGCAATCGACAGCCACGGCGACCACCGCATCGCCATGTCGACGGCGATTTTGGGCAGCTTTGGCAACGGGGCGGTAACAATTGATAATGTGGGCTGCGTGGATACGTCGTATCCCGAATTCTGGCAGCACATGGAACAACTCGGTGGAAAGGTTGATTCTCCCAGAGATTTTTTGCTGGAAAAGCTTAAAGGTGAAAGCCTCCTTCCGGAAGACGATGCAATGGAACTGGCGAACGAGGCGAAGCATGAATCGCGAGAAAAACAATAGCTTTGGGTGTGCGCCAAATGTTGGTTTCGTGAGCCATGCTGTCGGGAAGCCAGCACGTAGTGCAGGCTTTACCAGTAGAGCCGCCACTACGTGGTGACTCCCAGTGGGAGCATTATGAATCAATCGGGGATACGAGATAACCACAGCCGGGGGAATGTTGGGGGATTTCTTAGGGAAAAGATCCAAGACGGCTCCAAGCCAGCCGGGACTTCACCATCCCCGACCAGAAGGAGCAGGTCAGCGACCACAACGATTTCGAACTCATCGCTTGGCTCGTGATAGAAGGACAGGCATGAAGGAAAACCAAAATACTGAATGGAAGGAGTCATGGCACGACGACTACCTCAAGTGGATCTGCGGGTTTGCCAATGCGCAGGGTGGATGTTTAGTAATTGGTAAGAACGATGATGGTCAGGTGACCGGTGTTTCCCATGCCCGGAAACTGCTGGAAGACCTACCCAACAAAATCCGTGATTTGCTCGGCATCATGGTGGAGGTGAACCTGAAATCGGCTGAGGGGTTGGATTACCTTGAAATTCATATTGAGCCATACCCCGCACCCGTCAGCTTTCGCGGTCGCTACTATTTCAGAAGCGGCAGTACGAAGCAGGAATTAAAGGGTTCCGCCTTGGACAGGTTCCTGCTCGGGAAGCTGGGCAGGCATTGGGACGACATGCCGGTTCCGCATGTCTCCACCCAGGATTTGTCGCCTTATGCATTCGAATACTTCAAGAAGGCGGCTGCGAAGAGCGGACGAATGGATGCTGCTGTTTTGAATGATTCCCATCAAGCCATCATTGATAATCTTCAGTTGCAGGAGGGAGCGTATCTGCGGAACGCCGCTGTTCTCCTGTTTCACGAGAACCCGGAACAGTTCATTCCCGGCGCGTATGTTAAAATCGGGTTTTTCCGCAGCGAATCCGATCTCGCCTATCAGGACGAGGTGCATGGAAACCTGTTTGTGCAAGCGGAGAAGACGCTGGATCTGCTGACAACAAAGTATATGAAGGCCTATATCAGCTACGAAGGGGTTCAGCGGGTTGAGCGGTTTTTGTTTCCGCGCGCCGCCCTGCGCGAGGTTCTTCACAATGCGCTGGTTCACCGGGACTACAGCACGGGGATTCCGATCCAGATCCGGGTGTATGAAGACCGGATTCGATTCTACAACAACGGACATCTTCCGGAAGGCTGGACGGTCGAACAGTTGCTCAAAAAGCACAAATCCGAGCCCTACAACCCTCTGCTTGCCAATGCGTTCTTCCGAACGGGGGACATTGAAGCCTGGGGGCGCGGGATTGATACCGTTCGCGATGCCTGCCGGGAAAACGGAACCGATTTTCCCGTGCTGGAATTTGAATCCACCGGCATGATGGTCGAGTTCAAGGGGCAGGTTCCTTCAGAACCCCCCCCAAAGCTTCCAGAGAAAAGTTCGGGAAAGAGTTCGGGAAAGAGTTCGGGAAAGAGTTCGGATAAAATCCTGAATATGCTTAGGGAGAATCATAAATTGACGATTCCCGAACTCGCGGAGCAACTCGGTATCACGACGCGGGCAGTAGAGAAGAACCTGAGAACCTTGCAGGGGAATGGGCTTTTGAAGCGCGTTGGCGGCCGCAAGGAAGGACGCTGGGAAGTGTTGGATAAAATTCAGGAACGAAAATGACCGATCTCAAAACCGATCTCAAAACCGATATCAAACAGCACCTCCAAGCTTTCCACTCGACCAGCGGGAGAGAGGCTGGTCTGCCGATGGCAGGACGGCAACGGAGCGAAGTGGAGAGGCAACCCTTGGAACTCCGCCCCGCCGCGCTCACATTGCTCGACACCCTCGGCTATGCCTCCGAAAAAACCATGGAGCTCGACGGATCGCCCGCCGCTTTCCTCGACCAGTTTAATCAGCATCCCGAAGCCACCCGCTTTTCCGAAGAAAAGGCGCTGGTTTCCGACTGGCAGGAAATCCAGCTCCTCTTTCAGCTCACTGATCAGGAACTGGGCGGGCAGGTCGATCTGTTTGACGAAAGTGCGGTCAGCCAGTCGCTGATGCAGTCCTATCTTTTCTTTGCCGTCAAACTGGGTGGGGAAGGGTATGCCCGGGGAAAGCTGGCCGACATCACCCGCCAGCTTAACCGACTCTTCCCCATGCCCGTCATGGTGCTGTTTGTCTACGATGAAAAGCTCTCCATGCCGCACCAAATTTCCCACGAGAATGGAGCCAACAAGTTGGCCTCCCTTTTCAGCCCGTTCGGCCTCGGTGCCGGACGGGTTTTTGTGGTTTTTAATCACGGTTGACAGCTAGATGAAAAAATGTGATATTGTCAACCGATGAGGGGAGAAAAAATGGAAAATGTTTTTGGAGAACGGTTGAAGCAGGCGCGGGCGATGGCGGGGCTGTCGCTACGGGGGCTGTCGGATGCGATGGGCGGGGCGGTTTCGTACAATGCACTCAGCAAGTATGAGAAGGGGGAGATGCTTCCTTCGAGCAAGGTGCTGATTGAGCTGGCGAGTGTGCTGAAGCGCAACCAGGATTTTTTCTTTATGCCGATCGATGTGCGGCTGGAGAAAATCAAGTTCCGTAAATACGGCACGAAGGTTTCCAAAACCGATGGGAAACGGATCGAGGCGGAGGCGGAGGATTATTTCGGGCGCTACCTGACCATCGAACATATTCTGGATATCGAAAAGCCATTCAAGAATCCGCTGGGTTCGGGCTTTGTGGTGGACTCCCCGGAAAAGGCGGAGGAGGCCGCGACCCTGTTGCGCAAGTCATGGGGGCTGGGTGCGGCTCCGCTTCCGAGTGTGGCCGGGTTGCTGGAGGAAAAGGGGATCAAGGTTTTCGAGATGCCGGATGCGCCGGATGGTTTCGACGGGTTTTCCGCGCGTTCCAACGGGGTGGCCATGATTGTGGTCGGGGGGAATTCCAAAAACGACCTGACCCGCAAGCGCATGACGCTTTTGCATGAATTGGGGCATCTTCTTTTCACGATTCCAGATTCGGTTTCGCATAAGGATGAAGAGATGCTGATGACCCGTTTTGCGGGAGCGTGCCTGGTTCCTTCATCCGTCATGTTTGACCGGATCGGGGAAAAGCGCAGCAAGGTTGCGGTTCAGGAATACAAGGATCTCAAGGCACTCTATGGCATTTCCATTTCTGCGTTGGTCGTTCGCGCAGACCAGCTGGGGATAACCCCGCATTCCTACACCAAAAGTTTTTGGATTATGCGCCGTAAGTGGGGGTGGGATAAAACGGGTGAACCCGGGATGTGGCAAGGTGCGGAATTTCCGTTGCGCTTCAACGGCTTGGTTTATCGTGCACTGGCGGAAGGAATGATCTCCATTTCCAAGTCGGCCGCCCTGCTGGACTGTTCAATAAACGATCTTCGGGCGGAACAGGACATTGCATGAAAGTCGCTGTTCAGGATGCCAATATCTTGATCGATATGATGGAGGGCGGGTTTTGCGATCTGTGGTTTGCGCTCGGCATCGAAACACACACCACCGATCAAATCATCTGTGAAATCAACGAGCCGGATCAACAGGTGCAGATAGAGGCGCTGGTTTCTTCCGGCAAACTGGGTGTAGCCTCCTTCAATGCCACCGAAATGGGTGAAGTGGTTTCCTTAAGAATGCAGAACGAGGAGTTGACGATTCAGGATTGCTCGGTTCTAAAACTGGCCGAGCGTTTAGATGCGATGCTTTTGACAGGCGACAAGGATTTGCGTAGCTTTTCCCGGAAGAGGCATATCGAAGTTCACGGAACGTTGTGGATTCTTGATCTACTTGTTGATAGAAAACTTCTCGCACCGCGCCAAGCCGTAGCAAAGCTCGAAAAACTACTCAACGCAAAGCGCAGGCTCCCGAAGGGGGAATGCCGGAAAAGGCTGAGGGCATGGGCAAGTAGCTGACCAACGGATTAATGTAAACAGGATCGAGAGGTGACCGAATCCTATTTACATTAATCCGTTGGTATTCAATCCAAGGCATGGTGGTTCGGAATTTAGTTTGGAGAGAGTTATGGGAAAGACAATTGCAATCGATGGGCCGTCGGCCTCGGGGAAATCGAGCGTTTCGAAGGGCGTGGCGGCGGAACTGGGATTCATCTATGTGGATTCGGGTGCGCTGTATCGCGGTGTGACGTGGCAGGCCATCCGCAAGGGGGTCGATACAAAGGATGCCGCCGCAATGACGGAATCGATGCTCAATGCGGAGTGGGACTTTTTCGTGCAGGACGGCGCGGCGATCTTTTCGGTCGATGGCGATGTTCCGGTGCAGGAGTTGCGCGAGAAGGATGTGCGCGAGGCGGTGGCCGGTGTGGCGGCTATTCCCGAAGTCCGCAAGTTTGTCGTTGAAAGTCTCCAGTCGCTGGAAAACTTTGGTTCGCTGGTGATGGAGGGGCGCGATATCGGAACGGTGGTGTTCCCGGATTCGCCCTACAAGTTCTATCTCGACGCCGACCCGGAGGAGCGGGCGTTGCGCCGCTACCGCGAGCTGGTGGCTGCCGGCGAGGATGAAAAGGCGCACGAGGTGATGGAAAGCCTCAAGAAGCGCGATCAAATCGATTCAACCCGCAAGACCGATCCGCTGGTTGTGGCTCCGGGGGCGCAGGTGATCGATAGCACGTCGATGACGCTTGAAGAAGTAATCCAAGCGGTGGTTGATGCCGTGAGGGAGGGATCATGAATGATTTAGCGAAACACGAAGCGATGGACAATATGCGGGTCTACCAGTTTTCCACGCGACTTTTTAAGTTGTTCCTGCTGCTCTGGCATCGGTTGCGCGTTCGCGGTGCGGAAAATATTCCCGGGCACGGCGGGGTATTGTTGGCGTCGAACCATGCCAGTTTTCTTGATCCGCCCGTGGTGGGCGTGGGTTACCGTGCGCGCCCGGTCCATTTCATGGCGCGCAATACATTGTGGAATTCAAAATTCGGCTCATGGTGGATGAACCATGTGGGCTGCATCCCTGTTTCCCGAGGCACGGGCGATATCAAGGCGCTGAAGCTGACGATCAAGGCGCTTAAGGAGGGGAAGGCGGTTTCGATGTTCCCCGAAGGAACACGCACGGAGGACGGCGAACTGCAGGAGGCCAAGGGCGGCATCGGGTTCATTATCGAAAAATCAGGCTGCGTGGTGGTTCCGGCCTATATCGACGGCACCTACAAGGCGCACCCGAAAGGCACGAAGTTCATCAAGCCATGCAAGGTGACGATCACCTATGGAAAGCCCATCACGCAGGATGATTTCCAGGCCCTAGGCTCCGGGCGCGACGCCTACGACAAGCACGCCGCACTCATCATGCAGCGCATTGCGGATTTGAAGGCGGGGACGTAATACGTAACGAGTAATGCGTAATTCCGTTTTACGCATTATTTAAAACCATTCTCTTTATTTTACTTGATCTAGCCAAGTTGACCATCTATCCTGTCTCCAGAGGTTGGAAATGGACAAGCGAATCAATATCTACGAAGCCAAGACGCACCTTTCCGAGGTGATCAAGCAGGTTCAGGAAACCGGCGAACCCTACACCGTCTGCAAGAACAACAAGCCGGTGGTGGATATCGTGGTGCATGAGGAAGCAGCGAAGAAAAAAAAGCTGCCGGACCCTTTGCCGGAATACGATGGCAAGGTTGTGTATCTTTGCGATCCGCTTGAATCAACCGAGGATCTGTGGCCCGAGGAATACCGTTGATGCTGCTCCTGGATACCCACACCTTCATTTGGTTGGCATCTGATCGGAGTCAGCTTCCACCTCGACTGGTTGAACTGATCTCCTCGGAATCCGATGGGTTGTTTATTTCTTCGATTACCGCCACGGAAGTTGGATTGCTTTCCTGTGCGGGGAAAATCAACACGTATGGGTCGTGCGAAGACTTTTTATTTAAGAACCTAAAGCGGTTTGGCATTCACGAAATACCGGTGGATGTTGAAATTGCGCTGGCATCGACCCAGCTCCCGGCGATCCATCGCGACCCGTTCGACCGGATCATTATTGCCACTGCGCAAAAGCACGGCATGGTGATCCTGACCAAGGATCGCACCATCCCGACCTATCCGAAGGTCAAGGCGGTCTGGGAATGAACGTCCACGAAACCTTGAAGCGTGTCTTCGGCTTCGATGCTTTCCGCCCGGACCAGGAGGGGATCGTCGAGGCGCTGCTGGAGCGGCGCGATGTATTCGCGGTGATGCCGACCGGCGGCGGCAAGTCGCTCTGCTACCAGCTACCCGCCCGCATGCTCGATAGCCTCTGCGTGGTGGTCAGTCCGCTGATCTCGTTGATGAAGGACCAGGTCGATGCCGCCAAGGCCAACGGCCTCGATGCGGAATTCCTGAACAGCTCGCTTGGGGCGCGGGAGCGGCGACATGTTTTCCAATGTTTGGAAAACCACCAGCTTGACCTGCTCTATGTCTCGCCCGAACGCTTCGCCATGCCGGACTTCATCGCGACACTCAAGCAGGCCGAAATCTCATTTTTCGCGATCGACGAAGCGCACTGCATCTCCGAATGGGGGCATGATTTTCGCCCGGACTACCTCTCGCTCGCGCACATTGCGACCCATTTCCCCAAGGCCGGCATCGCGGCCTTCACGGCCACCGCCACGCAGCAGGTGCAGGACGACATCGTCCACAAGCTCGGCTTGCGCAAGCCCTATCTCGTGCGTGCCTCTTTCGACCGTCCGAACCTCTTCTACCAGGTTGCGCCCAAGGAAAACCTCAACCGCCAGTTCCTCCATTTCCTGCGCGCCCACCCCGACGACTCCGGCATCATCTACCGCACCACCCGCAAGAGCGTCGAAGCCACCGCCGAATTCCTGCAGGGGCAGGGGATCAAGGCGCTGCCCTACCACGCCGGGCTTCCCGATACCGACCGCAAGAGCCACCAGGAGCAGTTTAACCGCGATGAGACCAACGTTATTGTCGCCACCATTGCTTTCGGCATGGGAATCGACAAATCCAACGTCCGCTTCGTGCTGCACGGCGACCTGCCAAAGAACGTCGAAGGCTACTACCAGGAAACCGGACGCGCCGGGCGCGACGGCGAACCCGCGCACTGCTGTCTTTACTTTTCCCAGGGCGACACCGTTAAGATCCGCTACTTCATCGATCAGATGGAGGATTTGCGTGAGCAAAAGATCGCGCTCGGCCAGCTCAACCACATGGTCAAGATTGCGCAGGCCAATGTCTGCCGCCGCAAGAGCATCCTGGGCTATTTCGGCGAAACCTATTCCAAGGACGATTGCGGAACGTGCGATATCTGCACCGGCGAGGCCGAGCGCATCGATGCCACCGAAGACGCGCAGAAGATCATGTCCGCCATCTATCGCACCGGCGGCAGGTTCGGTGCGGTGCACATTGCCGACATCGTTGCCGGCGCCGATACCCAGCGTATCCGCCAGTTCCACCACGAGGAACTCAAGACCTACGGCGCCGGGTGCGACCGCGACAAGCGCCACTGGAGACGCATCATCGACGATCTCGTCATGCAGGGCTGCGTCGTCCAGTCCGACGACCAATACCCCGTCCTTCAACTCGCCGAAAAGGGAATGCAGGTACTCAAGGGCAGGCAAACCTTCGAAGTGCTGCGCCAGAAGGAAGCGAAGAAGGCGAAGTACGCCGCCGTCTCCATCGGCGAATACAGTGAAGGGCTATTCGCCGAACTGCGCACCGAGCGCAAGCGCATCGCCGCCGAAGCCGGCGTGCCGCCGTTCGTCGTCTTCTCCGACCGCACCCTGCGCGAAATGGCGCGCTATTTCCCCTGCACCGAAGCAACCATGCGCATGGTCTCCGGTGTCGGCGAAACCAAGCTCGAACGCTTTGGCGAAGCCTTCCTTTCAGTGGTTCGCGCCTACAAGCAAGCCCATCCCGACGAAGCCGAGGAAATGTCCGTCCTGCAGGTTCCCGTCGAAGTCCCGAAGAAAAAGAAACCCAAAGGCGCAACCTATCTCGAAACGCTCGAACTCGCGAAGCAAGGCATGGGCATCGAACAAATCGCGGCCGAGCGCAACCTTTCGCCCGGCACCATCGGCCAGCACATCGAAAAGCTGCTCGACGAAGGCGAACCGCTCGACCTCGACCAGTTCATCGCCCCCGAAAAGCGGCTGGAAATCGAAGAGCTCTTCAACCGCCTCAACGCCGATACGCTCGGGGCGGTTGTCGAAGCCTCCAACGGCGCCGCCACCTACGAACAAGCCCGCCTCGTCCGCGCATTTATGCAGAGATCGTAGGCCGAGCGCATCCCGAATCTCCCGTTTTGTTTGCCTGGCCGCCTTGTTCTTTGCTCGTGCGAGGTCGAAGCAGAGCTTCAACCGACCCGCACCCTGTAGGTTGAAGCTCTGTTTCGATTCGCGTCGGTGCATGCATCCAATCCCTTGTTTCGACCAAGCAGGCCAGGCTGTTATCACACCTCATAAAGTGTGGTAATTCGTGGCCGTGCCATGCTGCGGAAAATGCGTCGCTGTAGGCGGGATCGGTGATCCCGCCCTGCCGGATCCGGAATTGGTGACCCATCCTGCAGAATCGGGATCGTCGCAACGAGGCAGGAAGCGCTCGTCTACTTTTTTGCGTGAATTCCTCGTTGCGCCCCTGTAGATTTCGGCCTTCGTTTTTGGGAGCCGCATGTGCGGCGGGTTTTTATGTGGGGCAGGCTTTCTAGCCTGCCCGCGCAGACTGGAAAGTCTGCGCCACTTTAACAGCAAACTGGAATACTTCTATGGCCAAGCAGAAAAAGACGGCGATTACGCCGACACGGGAAGAGAATTATCCGGAGTGGTACCAGCAGGTGGTGCGCGCGGCGGATCTGGCGGAGAACAGCGATGTGCGCGGCTGCATGGTGATCAAGCCGTGGGGCTACGCGCTGTGGGAAAACATCAAGGTGGGTCTGGACAAGATGTTCAAGGAGACCGGCCACGTGAATGCCTATTTCCCGCTGTTCATTCCGAAAAGCTATTTGGAAAAGGAAGCCGAGCACGTGGATGGCTTTGCCAAGGAGTGCGCGGTCGTTACGCACCATCGCCTAGAGGAGGGTCCCGACGGCGGGCTGGTTCCGGCGGGCGAGCTGGAGGAGCCGCTGGTGGTGCGTCCGACATCGGAGACGATCATTGGCGCAACCTATGCCAAGTGGGTGGAGAGCTACCGTGACCTTCCAATCCTTATAAACCAGTGGGCGAACGTGGTGCGCTGGGAAATGCGCACACGCATGTTCTTGCGTACGGCGGAGTTCCTGTGGCAGGAGGGCCATACGTGCCACGAAACCGAAGCGGAGGCGTGGGAGGAAACCCGCAAGATGCTGGAAGTCTACAAGACCTTTGCGGAGGAATATATGGCCATGCCGGTGTTGACCGGCGAAAAAACCGCCGGTGAACGCTTCCCCGGCGCGGTGAGCACGCTCTGCATCGAGGCCATGATGCAGGATCGCAAGGCGTTGCAGGCGGGAACCAGCCATTTCCTTGGCCAGAATTTTGCCAAGGCGTCGAATATTCAATACAGCAGCCGCGATGGCGGAAAAGAGTTTGCCTGGACGACCTCGTGGGGCGTTTCAACCCGCTTGATTGGTGGAATGATCATGACGCATGGCGACGACGACGGCATGGTGATGCCGCCGCGCCTTGCGCCGTCGCACGTGGTGATTCTTCCGATCATCCGCAAGGAGGAGGATCGCGAAGAAATCATGGCCTACTGCAACGAGATTGCCGCCAAGCTTCGGAAACAGCGCTTCCACGAGCGCGATGTCGAGGTGGTGGTCGATGACCGCGACATCAACGCCGGCGAAAAGGGCTGGGGCTGGGTCAAGAAGGGCATACCGGTCCGCGCCGAGGTCGGTCCGCGCGACATGGCGAACAATTCGGTTTTCATGGCCCGTCGCGATACCGGCGGGAAGCAGGGCGTCGGCAAGGATGAATTCGTGGAAGGCATTGTACAGACCCTGGAGAATATCCAGCAGGGCCTGTTGCAGAAGGCGCTCGACCTCCGCGCGGAAAACACGAGGGAGATCGATTCCTATGAGGAGTTTACGAAGTTCTTTACGCCGGAAAACAAGGAGCGCCCGGAAGCGCATGGCGGATTTGCGTTGAGCCACTGGTGCGACGGCGAGGAGTGCGAAAACAAGATCAACGACGAATTGTCGGTGACGATCCGCACGGTTCCATTCGACCGGGCAGACAGCGGGGAGGGCGCATGTATCTGCTGCGGCAAGCCCAGTCCGGGGCGGGTGGTTTTTGCAAAGAGCTATTGAGATAATGCGTAACACGTAATTCGTAAGGTTACGTATTACTCGTTACGCCTCATTTTTCCAAGGGTTGGAATTGCCCATTTCGCTACGTTGAACTAGATTGTCCCAAATATGCGATTTTATAAACATTTCCTGTTGTTGCTGGCCGGAAGCTCGGTCTTTTTTGCATTCCCCTGCCTTGCCGGGGACAAATCGGCCTATGCGGTTGAAGAGCAGGGGCGCAGGACTTTGCGCACGACCTTCGACAAGCGGATGCCGACTTCGACGGAGCAGTGGGAGTATGCGCGCGAAACGCAGAACAAGGGATGGTTGAAGAAGGCGGATCGCCGCATGCTCTATCTGGTGCGCCGCTGGCCGAATAGCCAGGAGGCGCCCTGGGCGCAGCGCGCACGGGCGGACATGCTCTATTCGCGGGGCAAGCTGAAGGCGGCCGCCAGGGAATACCAGTATTTGATCGACAACTATTCCAGCCGTATGGGTGACTATGATTCGGTGCTGGAGAGCCAGTTCGAGATCGCGGTCGATGTCATGAACCACCGCCGCATGCGCTGGGTGTTTGGTGGCTATCGTGCGCCGGAATATGCCGTTGGCTATTTCGAAGACGTAATCCGCAACGGACCGCAATGGTCGCGGGCGCCCGAAGCGCAGTTTCTGATCGGCAAATGCCATCAGGATGCAAAGGAGCTTGAGTTGGCGATTTCGGCCTACGGGGTGCTGGGCTACCGCTATCCCGATAGTCCATTTGCCGAGGAGGGTGCCTGGCAGCAGATTGTTTGCCTCGACAAGCTTCGCAGGGAATATCCCAACAGCCTTGAAATCCTTGACCGTACGTTGACGGCGACGACGGTTTTCCTGACCACCTACCCAACGTCGGAAAACAAGGAGAGGATCATCCAACTGCGCAACAAGCTCTATGAAGTGAAGGCCAAAAAGGTGTTCGACGAAGCAGCCTTCTACGCCACGGTGCCGAAGAAACCCGAGGCGGCCATCATTTACTATGAACAGATGATCGAGGAATATCCCAAGAGCAAGCTGGTGCCCGAGGCGCGGAAGTGCATTGCGGAAATCAAGGGTTTGATGGTGCGTGCCCCCCTTGCCGATCCCGCCGCGCCGTCGCCGGAACCCATCCCGTTGGTCGTTGAAAAGGAACCTGGAAATGCTGAAGAGTAGGAACCTTTACGGATTGCTGCTTTGGGGCGGCCTGCTTTCGGCGGCAGCGGCGCTTGAGAACGACCTGCCGAAGGGGATTCCCGACGAACCGTTCGATATCCGGGCGGCGCGGCTGGAATACACCAACGAAACCATCATGGCCAGCGGTGGGGTGACCGGACGCTTCGAGAATGTGGTGATTTGCGCGGATAGCATTACCGGCAACCCCGAAACCGGCGACCTGCACGTCGAAGGTGATATCGTGTTCGAGCGCGGTAACGTGCTGTGGCAGGGGAGCGAGCTGGACTACAACTTTATCAGGCAGGAAGGGCTGTTCGGCCCGTCGGCGCTCTATTTCGAGCCGGCATTCATGAGCGTCGACCACGTCGAACGGGTCTCCACGAATGAATACCTGCTGCGCGGCGCCACTTTCACCACCTGTCCGGAGGATTCGCCACACATCCACGCGCGCGCCAGGGAGGCGCGGCTGGTCGACGAGAAATACATCAAGGCCAAGGGCGTTGTGTTCTATGTGGGAAAGGTGCCGGTGTTCTATGTGCCGTACTGGCGGCACAAGCTTCGCGAGGGCATCCTATCGTTCAAGTTTGGCGCGGGTAGCGAATGGGGTGTGTTCGCCCTGACCAAGGCCACGGTGCCCCTCACGGAAAACGTGGACTACATTGCCGACCTCAATCTCTATAGCAGGCGGGGCGTGGGTCTCGGGCAGGGCTTTTCCTGGGACTATCCCGGGGCGGTCGGCGGGTTTACCGCCTTCTATCTCAAGGACGAGGATCCCTATGAAAAATATGATCCGGCGGATCCCAGCGGCATTGGGCAATTGATTGGCGATGACCGCTACCGCTTCAAGTTCGAGCACCTTCAAAACTTTTCGGATACGCACTACCTCAACACCAAGTGGAACTATCTCAGCGATCCGGCTATCCTCGAGGAATTTTTCAACCGCGAGCACCGGCGCTACGCCCAACCTGAAAACTATGCGTCGTGGGTCTATGGAAACAGCTTTGTCGGCTCGGAAGCCTTCGCCAGCCATCGCCTGAATGACTTCTACGACAACGTCGACCGTATCGAATATTCGGCCGATCTCTACCGCACCCGGTTGGGCAACACGCCATTCTACGTACAGAGTGAAAACGCCGTCGCACACCTCGAACGGGTCTATACGAATGCCAGCCCGCTTGCTGCCTACGATTCTGTGCGCATCGACTCCGCAAACACGCTCTATTTGCCGCAGCGCTACGGTTTCCTGAATCTGGTTCCGCGCGTCGGCTACCGCGCCACATACTATTCCGAGACCGTTGCGGGTGGCGACGAACTGCGCCAGATTCCCGGCGCGGGCATGGAGGTCTCGTTCCAGGCCGCCAAGATTCTCTCGGAGCGGGAGCGCTGGTACGGCAAGGGTCTGCGCCACAAGATCGAACCCTATGCCGACTATATCTACGAGGATTCCTCCGTCTCCACCAACCAGTTGCTCCAGTTCGACGACATCGACGAACTCATGGATGAAAACAAGGTGCAGATTGGCTTGCGCAACGTGCTGCAGACCCGGCGCGACGGCCGCCTAGCTCGTTTCATCGACCTCGACCTCTATACCTACTATCTCGTCGACAAGAATGGGGCGGAAGATGATTTCGAATTTCTCCATATTGACGCGCGCATGCCGCTGACCAAGCGGACAATGGTTGATCTGGAGGGGACGTACGACTGGTATGTCGGCAAGATTCCCGAATTCATTACGCGCATTTCGCATCACCGCGACGAAGTCGTCTTTTCGCTGGAGCATTACTACGAGGATAGCGTTCGCTCCCTATGGACCCCGCGCATCGACCTGTTCCCGAGGGGCGATATCTCGATCGAAGCCTATGGTCGCTACGACGACAACGACAACGATCTGGAGGAGGTCGCCCTGATCGGCTACAAGAACTTTTGTTGCATGCGCTATGGCCTGGGCTATCACATCTATGACGATGGCGAGCAGCGCGTAATGTTTTCCATCGGCCTCTCCGCCTTCCCCGAAGCCCGGCTTGCCAGCGGCCTCTAGTGTCGTGTCAGTTTTGAATGGTCGACAATCATCGTTATCGTCCTCGATCCGATCTTCGAGGACGAGGAGGAGGGAAGATGACGAGGGCGATATTTGTTTCGCACCGCAGGAGCCCGTAGCGGTGGCTCTACCACGTACAGCCAGCCAGCGTGGTCGTAAGGAGCAAAGCGAGTGGTGTAGAGAACGCTTCACCCCGCAGGGAAAGCGTTGTGCCCTACTGCCGAAGCACCTTCAACGAGCGGATGCCACCGGTGAAGCCGGTGGTGGTGGCGGTCTTGTCGCGGCGCAGCGGGGCGGGCAGGGTTTTATGCTCGCCGACCCGGATGCGGTAGTCTTCCCCGATAAACGGCGCTTGCAGCGGAGCGATCGCCACATGTGCCCGGTTAAGGATAAGGATCGCCATGTCCGGCGTGAGTTTTAGCTCGATGGTCACCCATTTGTTCAGGCACTCGGTGATTCCGTTCTCGGGGCGTTCCTTGAGGATGACCGTCGAATAGCCGGTGTGGATGGCCGCATGGATCGCCCCATCCTTGATATGGATGGCATACCCGTTTTCATCGTTGCCCTGCGACATGACCAAACCGTTGCTCATCGCGAACACCCGGACGGTTGCGACCCATCCGCCGCCGTCGGGATCGAGCAGCGAACTGTGCGGAATATCGAGCCCTTGCCCATATTCGACCATCAGCAAGACCCGTTTATCATTGTTGGTTATGGTGCCGAGGTCGCCTATGGGCACATAGAGCGGGTAGAGCGTCTTGTTTGGAATCAACCCATTCTCTATTTTTTGGAAATCAAGGTTGAGCATCAGCCCCTTCGGCAGGGGATTGCCCGCCTGTGCACAGACGGCCATCGCCGCGATCAAAGCAGCCAAGGTTTTTAATGTTGTTTGCATATTGTTCTTTTCTGCCTATCACACGATTTTATGTATTGGGCGGAAATATAGTGGAGACGGGCGGGGTTGGGAAGCGGGGAGTTTGTAGTTCCGCGTGGCCTCTCCTTTTAGTCGTTGCTTTCGTTCCTCAAACCTCGCTTCGCGTCGGCGGCAAGGCAGGCAAAGATTGGTCGCTGTTCACTTCCAAAACGAGCGGTGGTGGTTCGACGGGATGATCCGAGATTTCGAAGGCGGATTCCAGCAGTTGGGAAAGCCGGGCGGTGTCTTCGCGGCCGTTGGAGTGGATGGTGCAGAGCGGCTCGCCTTCTTCGATGGGTTCGCCGATTTTCTTCAAGTTCGAAATGCCGACGGCGTGGTCGATGGTGTCGGTGGTCTTGGCACGCCCCGCGCCGAGCAGGAGGCTGGCGCGGCCGATGGCTTCGGCTTCGGCCTTGGCGATATGGCCGGATTTCGGGGCGGGCAGGGGGATTTGGTTTTCGGCTTCCGGCGGTCCGGCGTCGAGGTCGCCGCCGTGGCAGGCGACCATTTTGCGGAAGGTTGAAAGGGCGGAACCGTCGTTCAGTTTTGTTTCGATTGATTTGTGTAGGGCGGGGTCCGAGACCCCGCCTCCGAGTTCATGGCCCTCGGCTACAGAACCGGGGTCACCGCCCCCGGCTACAGGTATCCCGGCTACAGCGAGCATTCGGGTTGCCAATTCAATGGTCAGGTTGCGCGAATCTTCGGGGCCGTTGCCGTTTAGGATATCGAGCGATTCGCGGATTTCGAGGGCATTGCCGACGGTGCGGCCGAGGGGCTGGTTCATGTCGGTGATGAGGGCGACGACTTTTTTGCCCATCGCCGTTCCCGTGTCGACCAGTCCCTGTGCCAATAAGCGGGCGTCTTCGATGTTTTTCATGAAGGCGCCGGAGCCGCATTTAACATCGAGTACGAGCGCGTCGATTCCTTCCGCCATCTTTTTGGACATGATGCTCGACACAATCAGTGGGATGGAGGGAACGGTGGCGGTGACATCGCGCAGGGCGTAGAGCTTTTTGTCGGCCGGGGCGATCTCGGCGGTCTGGCCGATCATGGAGCAGCCGCAGGTTTCGAGGGTTTGGAAAAACTCATCTTCATTCAAGCCAACGCGGTAGCCGGGGATGGATTCGAGCTTGTCGAGCGTGCCGCCGGTGATGCCGAGGCCACGCCCGGAGATCATCGGAACCGTTGCCCCG
>JBDLHZ010000008.1:0-21528 GCA_039715135.1 Verrucomicrobiota bacterium | reverse complement strand
GCTGGCGAAAAAGACGGAGTCGAAGGACGGAAGCTCGGCGTGCTCGACTCGGACGTTGTCGTAGATGACGGCATCCTCGACTTCCGCGCCGGTTTCGCGCAGGGCGGCGGCCAGTCCGGGGCCGGCCTTGTTGGAGCGGACACGCAGGATCTTCTCGCCGGGCTTTACGGTTTTCCTGGCCAGCTCGACGAGCGATTCGGCGCTGAAACCGGAGTCCGGCTGTGCATCGGCGAGGAGGCCATGGCGTTCAAGCTCATCGGCGGTGCCGCGTCCGCACACCATGATTTTTGGAAGGGTTCGCAGGTCGGTTTTTTGATCTTCGATCAATTGCATCACGGCGCGAACGGAAGAGGGGGACGTGACGACGAGCCAATCGAACCCTTCGCAACAAGGCAGGCTACTGCATCTACACTCAAGGCGGATGAGCGGGAACTGGATGGGGTGGCCACCAAAGTCGCGGACGAGTGTGGCGGCTTTTTCCTGAATCGCTTCGCTGCAGGTGAGTAGGATTTTCTTGCCCTGCAATGCGCCAAGTCCGGTCTTGTAGGAATGGGCGGTAATATCGCCAACCAAGATGAGTCCCGGCTGCTTGATGCAGTGGGGTTGGGACTGGTCTGGAAGTTCGCCAATCGTGGTTTTGATAATTCTTTCGTCTTCGCCGCCGGCGTTGTAGATGATGGCTGCCGGAGTGTCGCCCGACCAGCCGTCTTCGAGCAATTCCCGCGAGATGGGTTCGATGGCCTTGATGGACATGTAGTAGACGACCGGAAGCCTGCTTTTTACCGCCGCATTGCAGGGGGCAAGTGCACCGCCGCTTTTGCGCGGGGTAACGGCGACGAAGCCGCGCGAAATGCCGCGGCGAGCCAGCAGCATGCCGGTGCCGGTGGTAGCGGCCTGCAACGCGCTGATGCCGGGAACGACACGGTAGGGGATGCCGAGGTTTTCAAGGGATTCGGTCTCCTCGCCCAGACGGCCGAATATGCCGGGGTCGCCGCCTTTGAGCCGGACGACGCGTTTGCTTTGGCGCGCATATTCGCAAATGAGCCTGGTGGTTACATGCTGTTCCCGGCTATGTGCGCCGCAACGCTTGCCGACATCGATGGCCTGCGCACGGGGGGGGAGCTCGTCGAGCAGGGATTTATCCATGAGCGAGTCGTGGAGGCAGATGTCGCAACGCTTCAGTGCGTTCAAAGTGGCGATGGTGCATAGCTCTTTGTTTCCGACTCCGGCACCGGCAAAGGTGACGGCCTGCATGAAGAGGTTGCGCAGGGCCTGCATCCGTTCATCGCCTTTACGGAAGGTGACGGCGAGGTAGCCCTGTCCCTCGGGAACCTCTAGTTCATCGAGCGGAATCCATTCGGTGATGCGCTCTTCGATGCCGAGGCGGCGGAGGGCGGCGGCGGCCATTATGACAACATCGAAATCACCGTTGTCGACCTGGGCGATTCGTTCTTCGATATTGCCGCGAATATTTTCCTGAATACCGCTGGGGAAGCGCCGGGTGCAGTATTCCTCGCGCCGGTCGGAGCTGACGCCAATGACGGGGTTGTCGGGCAGGTCTGAAACCTTTCGGCCTTTGGAGAGAACCAGGACATCGCGCGGTTCTTCGCGCCATGGCAGCCAGTACCAATCGATGCTTTCGGGCATGGGGTCGGGGAGATCCTTTGCGCTGTGGACGGCGAGGTCGATGTCGCCGCGCAGCAGGGTGTCGTCCAGCTCGCGGGTGAAGAAGTCGACAGGGCTTTCGCGCAGGTCGGTGGTGCGGTCGGTGTCGCCAACGGAAGTGATCGGTACCATCTCGAAGGAGATGCCTTCGAGCATGCCTTCGATCCGGTCGAGCGCGGCGCGCGTCTGTGTCAATGCGAGGCTGCTTGGCCGTGTTCCGGCTTTGAGGGTGGTTGTTGGTTTCATTTCGTTTTGCATGTTTTTAGGGAGCAGTGTTTTTCCAGGGGTTGGAAATCCTTGTCGTTATGGAGCAGGGGGACATCGTGTTCGATGGCCACTGCGGCAATCATGCAGTCGATGGGTTTTCGGACAGTGAAGCCTTTCTTGCGAAGCTTGCGGTAGAGTCGGGCTGAATGGATGAATGTCTCGCGGTTCATTGGAAGAAATACAGCGGCTTCAAGCAAGTCCTTGGTTTGCTCGAATTGCTTGTTGTCTCTGATGCCTTGCAGAATTTCGGTCATGATTACGCCGCAGATACAAATATCGGCACGGTCAACGATGAGGGATTCCATGGCCTTGGCCGGGGCGGAGGAAGTTCCGCGCAGAAAGTCAATCCATACGGATGTATCGATCAGTACCATTAGAAGGCACGTCCCTCCCGCATTTCATTCAGGTTGCCATCCCATTCCACTTTCCCACGCAATTCCAGCAACTTGGCCTGTTTTTCATGGCGTAGGAGTTCGCGCAGTGCATAGTCGACCAAGTTGCGCTTGGTCTTCAGGCCGGTGAGTTTCATGCCTTCTTCGACAAGCTGGCTATCCAATACAATGTTTGTCCGGCTCATTTTATCTCCTTCTTTTTAATACACATAATTATTAAAATCGGGTGTATGTCAATGGAATTGTTGCAGGGGTTGAGCCTGAAAACAAATTACGTATATGTAGTACGGATTATATATACGATTGACACGATCATATATTAAGGCATTATTTGGATGCATAATTTTAAACAACATCCCGGAGAGGTGGGAAATGAAGGCACAGCCCGGATTGACACAGGTGGAAAAGGATAAGCTGGAGATCGATCCGGACTTTGATTTCCGTGAGATTGCAACGCGCCCGTTCGAGGAGATCAGCCCGAACGAGCTGGCGATGTTTAAATGGAGCGGTGTCTATAACCAGCTCCAGACCGAATTTTTCATGGTTCGCATTGTGATCCCCGGTGGCCGGTTGACGACCGGGCAGTTCAACCGCGCGATTGCACTGGCGGAGGAATATGCGCGGGGCGAGCTATGCATTACCACCCGCCAGACGCTTCAGTTCCACTGGGTGCGGCAGGCGGATATCCATAAGGTGATCGAAGGCATGGCCGAAGAGGGGATCACCACGAAGAACGGTTGCGGCGATGTGCCGCGCAATGTTATCGGCGACTCCCTCGCCGGGGCCGGCCCGAACCAGATTGGCGATTCGCTCAAACTGATCCGTGCGCTGGCGACCGACGGGGAAATCCAGAACCAGCGCAACCTGCCGCGCAAGCATAAGATCAGTGTGGCTTCGAGCAACGATGCGCTGGCGCAGACGCTGATGAACTGCCAGGGCTGGGTGCCGGTCGATCGCGACGGTGTGGTGGGCTGGAAATTCCATGCGGGCGGCGGTCTAGGCGCACGGCCTTATCTAGCCAAGGTGATCTTTGATTGGGTGCCGGAAGAGCTGGTGCTCGATGTCGCCCGTGCCACGGTCGAAGTCTTCCGCCTTCACGGCAACCGGCAGCAACGCACCAAGGCGCGCCTGAAAATCGTGGTTGATTCCATGGGGCCAAGGCCGTTTGGCGAATTGCTATTGAAACTTCTGAAGGAACGCGGTGTCCAGGGGCTGGAAAAAATTGAATTAGCCAAGGATCCGGTTCCAAACATTGGGAGAATGTCCCTCAACGGGGAAGAGGTGGTTCCGCAAAAGGAGGTGGGCAAGAGTATCGTGCGCGTCTTGGTTCCGCGCGCGGAGCTCAAGACGGATGAATCGCGCATTCTTTCGCGGCTGGCCGACGAGCTGGGCGGTGGAGCCGTGGTGTTCACCAACCGCCAGAACGTTGAACTGCACGGTGTGCCGAACGGGAATGTCGATCAGTTGCTCGAAGAACTGCACAAGGCGGGGCTGCGCACTGCCGGCCACGAGCACCTGCCGGATATCGTTGCATGCGTCGGCACCACGATGTGCAAGATGGCGGTATCCGATGCGCCGGATGCCTACCATCGCCTCTACGATGCGCTGGCACCGGATGAGAAATATTGGAAGTCGATCGGCACGCTGCGCATCAATATTGCGGGCTGTCCGAACAACTGCGCCCATGCGTGGATCGCCGATATCGGCCTGCGCGGCCGTTGCGGCCGCGATGGGGAGGGCTACTCCATCTTCGTCGGCGGCAAGCTCAGCGAAGCCGGCAGGATTGCCGAACACCTGTGCGATGTCGCCATGGATAAGCTGGTTTCCAAAGTAAGGAAAATCCTGGACACCTATCTCGAAAACCGCGAAAGCGGCGGCGAGCTGTTCGTCGACTTCTGCGAACGCATCGGAATCGAAAAGTTCAGGGAACTGGTCCCATGAGCGATTACGAGCACCTGTTCGAAGGGGTGGATCCGACGGATTCCCTGGGAATCCTGTCTCGATCAATCGAGCATTTTGGCGACCGGATCTGCATGGCCACCAGCTTTCAATTGGGCGGTTTGGTGCTGCTCGACATGCTCCATCAGGTTGGTAGGCCGGTACGCGTCTTTTCCATCGATACGGGTCGTCTGCCCGAGGAAACCTACGAGTGCGCGGAGGCCGTCCGGCGCAGGTATGGCATCAACGTGGAGTGGGTGTTTCCGCAATACGATGCAGTTCAAACCCTGGAAACCCGGAAGGGTTTGTTTTCGTTCAAGGAGAGTGTTGAAAGCCGGAAGGAATGCTGCGGCATCCGCAAGGTTGAACCGCTCGACCGTGCGCTGGAGGGCTGCAGTGCATGGATTACCGGTCGCCGCCTCGACCAAGGCGAGACGCGACGGGAAATCGGTTTTGTCGAAGAAGATCCGGTGCATCCAGGTCTGGTAAAAGTCAATCCGCTGTTGCATTGGACAAAGCCGGATCTTTGGTATTACGTCAGGGAGAACAACGTCCCCTATAATCGGCTCTACGACGAAGGCTATCTTTCCATCGGCTGTGCCTGCTGTACCCGCCCTTGCAAGGGCGGCGAGGACGAACGTGCCGGTCGCTGGTGGTGGGAAGATCCGGAACACAAGGAATGCGGCCTTCACCGCAACTTCAAGCAGGGCGGCGGCATTTAGGGAACCCGAACTTCCCGTTGTCCCGGTTTCGCCAGCTGTTGCTTCGGTGTAGTACCGCTTCACCCGGAGGGAAAGCGGTGTGCCGTATGGGCGGAGAACGCTTTTCTCCCGCTGGTTCCTCCTTCGCCAGGGCTACGGCGGACAAGCAGGGGAAGCGTTGCTACATCAAGGCGCCTCTGGCATTGACCCAAAATCAAAATGGCAGATCAATATTTTCTGCTCCCCTTAGTTTGGGGAGTGGTTGGAGAGGGAATGGCTAAACCGGTTCCTGGCCGCCCTTGAAACTGTCGGCGATCTTTTCATAAAGATCCTGGTGTTCGGCAACAATAGCGCGGCAACGGGTGAGAATGTCGCTCATGTCGGTGAGTTCGCGGCGGTACCAGTATTTGAGGCCATCGAGGTCAACCACGGTGATATCGGAAGAGAGATCGTCGAGTTCGGGATCGATATTGCGCGGCATGCCGAGGTCGAGCACCATAACGGGGCGCTCCTGGTTGAAGAAGGGGGCGTGGGCGCGATGCAGCAGGTGGCCGGGGGCTTCGGTGGCGCTGACGATGATGTCGGCATCAGTGATGCGTTCCTTCATGTCGTTGAAGGTGCAGAGTTCGACCTTGCCGTTCCAGTCCGCAGGGATTTCGGGCTTGTTGACGTGGTAGCACCAGATGATTTTTCCAGCCTTTGGAAGGCTGTCCTTCACAAGGCCTTTGCCGATCGTGCCTGCACCGAGCACCATGATGGTGGAGGCGGCAAGGTCTTTGCCGTTGGCTTCGAGATACCGCAACGCGAGATCCTCGATTTCGTAGCTGTGAAGCAGCGAAGCCACTTGGTTCTTGATGTGTTTTGAAACATGCAGTGCGGAAGAAACCCACTCCTGGACCATGTTGCCCGCCCAGCCGCGCTGCTTGGCGGTTTCGAGGGCCTCCTTCATCTGGGCGGTGATGTGGTTTTCGCCGGGGGTTTGCGAGAGCATGCCGGCGGTGACGAGGCAGAGATGCTCGAAGGCGGTCTGGCCGGTCTTGAGGTAGAACTTGTCTTCCTTCAGGGTGGCGAAGCCCATAACGTGGCGCAGGATTCCGTTCCGGGCGGTTTCGTTGGAAACAACGGCAACGACTTCAACGCGGTTGCAGGTGTTGAGGATCATGAATTCGTGGATGCCCCAAAGTTGCATGATCATAAAGCCGCCACGCTCAAAGCGGTGCCCCGTGAGGTGGAAGGGTTCGCGCTCCTCGACGGTCAGGTGGTTGTGGTCGGTGCCGACCACAACCAGGTTGGCGGCATCCATCATCTTAAGATGGCGCTCCAGGCTGTTCTTGACCATTTTGGACTGGCGGCAGTCGTTTCCCCCGGACGATACGGAGAGCATGAGCTGGTTATGGTGCGTGATGGCGGGTGTGGTGAAGTCGCCCTGCGCCCAGTTGCCATCGACGCAGCAGCAGAGAATATTCTTTTCGCGGCAGCATTCCAGCACCGTGCGGTTGACGGCACGGCTGTTGGTGGCGGCATATACGAGGGCAGCCCCCTCCACGTCATGTACTTCAAAGGGTCGGACGGTATGGGTGATAAGTCCTTTTTCAACGAGTTCGGCCACTTCCGTGGAGACTTCCGGGCTGACGGCGGCCACTTTGGCCCCGGCATTCAGCAACAGCTGGATCTTGCGCCAGGCCACCTTGCCGCCGCCGACGACGAGGCAGGGCCGGTCGGCCAGGAACAGATTGACATGAATTCCGGTGTGGTTGTACGGGGCTTCTTCCATAATTTGTAGAGTAGAACAAAGCCAGATTTGTTTGGCTAGGCTCGATTCCCTATTTCCTGAGCCCGGGTAAAGATGGCCTGTGAATGGAGAAGGTGAAAGGCTTTTCTTTTGCGGGAGCCTGTTCTAAAGTATGGGAGTTTATGGAATTCCTCATTAAATATATCGTTGTTTTCCTCGTCGGCCTGGTTGTCGCATGGCTACTGGTTCCGCTGGTTAAGAAGATGGCGCCATTTCTGGGATTGGTGGATGAGCCGTCGGAGCGCCGCATCCATAAGACACCGATCCCTCGGTGCGGCGGAATCGCCGTGTTTGCGGCTACGCATATTGCGCTGATTGTGGTGTTCCTTGGCCCGTGGAGGGGTCTGGCCGGATCGACCCAGTTGCGGGAATGGGGCTTCATATTTGCCGGATCGCTGGCGCTTTTACTGTTCGGGCTGTTTGACGATCGCTTTGGAATGCGTGCATGGCTCAAGCTTTTTATCCAGCTTGGGGTGGCGTTGCTGATGTTTTTCGGCGGGTTTACCTTCCAGGCTTTTTTGCATATCCCGTTGCCATGGATCGTGAACCTTGGGGCTACGCTTTTCTGGTTTACGCTGTTGATCAATGCGTTCAACCTGATCGATGGCATGGACGGCGCCTGCGCCGGGTTGGGCTTGATCGCCAGTGCGGGGCTTGCCGGGATGCTGCTGTCGCTGCACCAACCATCGGATGCCTTGGTTCTTGTGGCTTTAGCGGGGGCTTGTCTTGGGTTTCTTCGCTACAACTTTAACCCGGCCTCCATATTCCTTGGGGATTGCGGCAGCATGTTTATCGGGTTCATGCTCGCCGCCGTTTCGCTGAAGGCGAATGTAAAGCAGTCGATGATGGTTGCCTTGCTGGTTCCGTTGCTGGCGGTTGGCGTACCTGTTTTTGATGTCATCATGGCGGTTTGGCGCCGGATGGCGCGCAAGCTAATATCAATCATCCAGAAGGATCCACTGGCCTGCAAGGTTTTTGGGCCGGATCTGGATCATATCCACCACAAGCTCTTGCGCAGCGGAATGACGCAGCGCAAAGCCGCCATCTATCTCTACATCGCCGCAATCTTTGTGTGCCTGATCGCCTTGGGCGCGACCGCCATGTCCTCGAACCGCACGGCACTTCTCATGATTGGCATGATTGTCGCCTTGCATGTGGTCGTGCGGCAGTTGGCGCAGGTCGAACTGTGGACCTCCACGCAAGTGGTGCTTCAGGGCGTTCGCCGACCGCGCAGTATCGTAACCGTTTTGATAGCCATCGGGTGGGACCTTTTTACCTTGATGGCATCCACCCTGTTCGTATTTAACGTAGTGCTGTCGCATCCCGTTACCCCGGCGCATCTGGCGGTTTGTGTCATGATTCCGTTTGCAACGATGTATTTCTACGGGGTCTATAAGACGGTCTGGACACGATCCCGCATATCCCAGCTATTGGTGTTGATACTGCAACTGGTTGCCGGCGAGGTACTGGCATTCGTTGCCTTGCTATGGATCTCGGGGATCTTGCCGTTTGGGCTGTTGGTTGCATTGTCGTTGCATCTCCTGGGTTCGGCGGTCGGGATTGTCGGGATGCGGGCGTCGTTGCGCCTTGTCCGCGACCTGAACGCTTGGCTGCGCTGCTCGATCGGTTCCGACCACGATATATCCACCTTGATTCTCGGCGCCGGCGAAAACGCCATCCTGTATTTGCGGCAAGCTTCGTTTGAAGATCAGCAAAAAGCCTCGAGAAAAATTATTGGATTGATCGATGACAACCCCGCACTCCATAACAAAGTGGTCTACGGCTATCCTGTGCTGGGCAACTTCAGCCAACTCGAAGACGTGGTTAAGAAGCAAGGAATCAACGAGGTCGTCTTCACCCACCGCTATAGCGAAGAACTGCGAGAAGAAATCTTTGCCCTAAAGGAAAAATACAACCTCTTGATCCGCGAATTTGTTTTCTTCCTGCAAGACCTCGACCAACATGGTGTTTGCCAAGGAGCGCTCAAGCCCCATTCGGTCCATGAGCTCGACTGCCGAAGCCATTGCAGGTTGATTAGGCAGGGGGGAAATGCGGCGGATGCACCCGACGAGGGAGAGCCGCTTCCCGGTGCGGATTAGGCCAATGGAAAGCTGAATCCCGGGCTGAATCGATCATTGTGCTGTGTTCCTGAATTTATTGAGAACGAGAGAGGGTTTCATGCCGGATAAGCCGAACGATACGAGTTTGATGAAGCACTTGATGGACAACATCAAGGACAACATCTATTTCATGGATCGGGAGGGACACATTATCCTGATCAACCAGGCGGGGGCCAAATGGCTTGGCTTTTCCTCGCCCGAAGAGGTGGAGGGGAAAACCGATCTCGACATCTTCACCAACGAGCATGGCCGTGCGGCATTCGAGGACGAGCAGCGCATCATGCAAACGGGTGTTCCAATCCTTGGAAAAGAGGAGAAGGAAACATGGGCGGATGGGCACGTCACCTGGGTTTCCACTTCCAAGATGCCTTTGTATGACGATGCGGGGAAGACCGTGGGCGTTTTCGGAATCTCGCGCGACATTACCGCGCACAAGGAAGCCGAAATAAGCGCCGCGAAATATGCGGAGGAAAACCAGCAGTTCCGCGAGGCATTGGAGGAAGATCTGCGCATGGCGGCACAGCTGCAAAAAACCTTCTTCCCTACATCCTATCCCGTTTTCCCGGGTGGAATGGATCCCGAGGGCGGTCTTGTCCAGTTTTACCATCACCACCATGCGGGCGGCATGGTCGGGGGCGATTTTTGCTCCATCCGGAAACTATCCGCCACCGAAGCCGGCATCTTCCTATGCGATGTAATGGGACACGGGGTCCGGGCGGCGTTGGGAACAGCCATCGTGTGCGCCATGGTGGAGGAGATATCGGACAAGGAAAAAGATCCCGGGAAGTTTTTGGAGCACATGAACCAAGTGCTGATGCCAATCCTTCGGCAGGAGGACCTCTTCCTGTACTCCACGGCATGCTATATGGTGCTGGATGTCTCGACCGGACTCGTCCGCTTCGCGAATGCGGGGCACCCGATGCCGATATATTTGGATGCACAGAACGGTTGTGCCGAGTGGCTTGTTGGCGACCGCTCTTCTGCCGGGCCGGCACTGGCCATCCACGAAGACGCTGAATACCCGACCATTGAACGGAAGATCCGCCCCGGCGATGCCGTGCTCATGTATACCGACGGAATCTACGAGGTTCCCGATGCCAGCCAGGAAGAGTTCGGCGAGGATCGCCTGCTGTCGGCTGCGCAACAGCACATGGGTTTGGTCTTGCCGGATCTGTTTCCCGCCCTTCTCAACGAAGCACAAAGGTTCGCGGCGGAAGAATCCTTTGATGACGATGTCTGCCTTGTGGGATTCCGTTTGCGCGACTTGCTCCCCGGAGCATGGGGAATGGGAGCCACAAAAAGTGGCGAGGATGACGAGACTTGAACTCGCAGCCTCCAGCGTGACAGGCTGGCGCTCTAACCAATTGAGCTACACCCCCGTAAAAGGAAGCGACATAGTATTCATTTCGCGGGGGGTGGCAAGTGGAAATTCCCGTTTTTTTCCTGTTTCTATTCGCGGATCTGCCCCTTGCCTTCGATAACGAATTTATAGGTAGTGAGTTCTTCCAGCCCCATCGGGCCGCGCGCATGCAGCTTGTCGGTGCTGATGCCGATTTCGGCCCCCATGCCAAACTCCGCGCCATCGGAAAAGCGGGTCGATGCATTTACGTAGACCGAGGCGGAATCCACCTCGGCGAGGAAGCTCTTTTCAGCCTTCGTATCCTGTGTCACGATCGCGTCGGAATGGCTGGAGCCATATTGATTGATATGGCTGATTGCCGCATCGGCATCGTCGACAACACGAATGGCGAGGATCATTTCAAGGTATTCCTCGTACCAATCGGCTTCGGTTGCAGGCTTGGCAGACGGGATGTGCTTGCAGGTGGCTTCGTCGCCGCGAAGCTCGACGCCGCGTGCTTCAAGGATTTTACCCATCTTCGGCAGGAAGGCTTTGGCAATGTCCTTGTGCACCAACAGCGTTTCCATGGCGTTGCAGACCCCCGGCCGCTGGCACTTCGCGTTCTCGGCGATTTTCCAGGCCATATCAAGATCGGCGGCAGTATCGATGTAGGTATGGCAGACGCCCTTGTAGTGCTTGATCACCGGAACGTGCGCCATTTCCGTGACCGCCTTGATCAACCCTTCGCCGCCGCGCGGAATGATAAGGTCGAGATAATCGGTCATCTGGCACATCACCTTGACGGCTTCGCGGTCGGTGGTGGGGATGAGCTGGATGGCATTGGACGGCATGCCCTTCGCCTCACCGCCCTTCTGCATCGCTTTTGCGATGGCCATGTTGGAATGGATGGCTTCCTTTCCGCCGCGCAGGATCACCGCGTTGGAGGTCTTGAAGCAGAGGGCCGCAGCATCGCATGTAACGTTTGGACGCGACTCGAAGATGATGCCGATCACGCCGATGGGAACGCGTATTTTTTTGATTTCCAGTCCATTCGGACGGTTCCACGTGCTGATTTCATCGCCGACCGGATCGTTAAGTACGGCAACGTCGCGCAGACCCTTGATCATGCCGTCGATGCGTGCATCGGTAAGTTCCAGGCGGTCAAGCATGGCTGGAGTGAGTCCGGCGCCTTTGCCCGCCTCCAGATCCTTCGCGTTTTCCTTTTGGATGAAACCGCGCTGTGCATCCAGCTCTTCGGCCATTGCCCCGAGGATTACATTCTTCTTTCGGGTTGAAAGCTTTGCCAGCTCACGGCTGGCGATAAGCGCATCCGCCCCTATTTGGAGTATCTGTTCCTTAACGTCCATTTGCTTTCCCCCTTGTCTAAAGCACCACCATGTTGTCGCTGTGGATCACTTCCCCGGTTTTACCGGAGGTCTTCCGCCCCTTGATGGCATCGATTCCGTCGCTTGAATATTCCACGAGGCCGCGGGCGATATGTTCGCCGCCCACGGTTTGAATATTGACCATTGCACCGATCTTGAAGGAGCCTTCGACGGCTTTGATGCCAACCGGCAGCAGGCTCTTGCCCTTGCCGAGCGCAGTGGCCGCGCCGTCATCGACAACGATGTGCCCCTCCGCCCGGTTGAAGAAGGCGATCCAGCGCTTGCGCTTCGAAATGTTCCCTTCCTTCGGAAACAACAGGGTTCCCTCGTCCTGGCCCTGGAGAATCCGTGTCAGTACATGGGTCTTGCGCCCGTTGGCGATCACGACCGGAATACCATTGTGCGCGGCGATCTGTGCCGATTCCAGCTTGGAGGCCATGCCGCCGGTCGAAAGGTTGTTTTGCTTGTCGGCCACGAGGTCGAGGACACCATCATCAACCTCCTCGATATGGGAGACGCGCCGTGTCTTGCCGTTGCCGGCCGGTTCGCGCAACCCGTCGGTTGTGCTGAGCAGGATCAGCGCGTCGGCATCGATCAGGATCGCAACGAGCGCGGCAAGCACATCGTTGTCGCCAAACTTGATCTCCTCGGTGGAGACGGTGTCGTTTTCGTTGATGACCGGAACAATGCGGTTGGCAATCAGGTTCAACAGCGTATTGCGGGCGTTCAGGTGGCGTTCGCGGTGCTTGAGTCCGTCGTGCGTCAGCAGGATCTGGCCGATGTTGCACTTGCTCTCGCCAAACAGGTTGTCGTAGAGGCTCATCAGGCGTGTCTGCCCGACGGCCGCAGCCATCTGCAGGTCGGGGATGGCCGTGGGCCGCGTTTTCATGCCAAGCGCTTCCAGTCCCGCACCGATTGCTCCGGACGAAACAAACGCCACTTCGCCGTCGTTGTTCTGGAATTGCGCCAGTTCGTCGACCAATAGCCTGAGCCGCCGCGAATCCGGCCGACCGGTGCTTTGCACCAGCACCTTGCTACCCGCCTTCACGACAATCCGTTTCGCGTTTTTCAGTGCGGCTCTATGTATCTTTTGCGCCATAGGTAATATGTTTGTTCGGTAAACAGGGGAATGTGCTACCACATCGGTTCCTTTTTGTCGAGATTCACCCAGGCAGTTTTCTCTCTCGAAATGGAACCATAGGTCACGGAACTATTCACGATCGTGAATAGTTCCGTGACCTATGGGGAATATAAATGTTCTGAGATCCGTTGGAGAAACTCTTGGTGAAGCTCGAATACCCGCATGCCGCAATAGTCCTTGGGATGTAATTCCTCGGGCAAAAGCGGATCGATCGACAGGGCCTGCGCAAAGGCTTGGTTTTCCATCCGCAGCAGCTGCATGAGTTCCGAATCTGAAAACCCGCTATCGCCCAGCAGCAACAGGTTCTGGTTGGCAGACTCGATATAGCAGGACTGGATAGAGTTGATCCGCCCAAAATCCCATGCTTCCTGGACAACGGATTGATTTCCGTGGCCCAGTACGGTTTTTGCTTCAAAAAGGAAGGCAACGCTGTCAACGGCAGCTGCGCGGTCGAGATCGTCGTATTCGGGACGAACATCCCATGGAGTCACCCAAACGCTCTTCTGAAGGCAGCCGAAACGTTGGTTTTTGAGAAAATGGCGCAGGGTATCCCGGTAGGGTCTGTCCTTCTCGGGCACATCGAACATAAGTATATACCACCATTTGTTCCAGCGCTTGGACCAAAACCGATACGGGTCATAGTAGATCGGTAAAAGCCCTTCACCCTCCGGCGTCAACCTGAGTCTGGGCATGGAGCCGTCGGTTTGGGGTTGGACAACCAGCCCCTTTTTCCGCAAACGCGAAAGCGAGGCGTGGAAGGCTCGCCGATTGGGATAGCAATGCCCGTAGATTTCGCTGCTGCCTCCCGAAAGAACCATTTTGGCGGTTCCGGCCAGAAGTGTCATCAGTTCAACACTTGCCTTGCGCCGGATGACAGGCATGGATAGGTCGGGATGGTGGAATGTTTCCCATTTCATTCTGAAAAGATAGCAAATCAGTTCGGAATGTCACGGATCTATTCACGATCGTGAATAGATCCGTGACATCCCGAGGGGAAATTGGGTTCCCTTATTTATATTCCAGCGAATGGGAATTGCGGTAGGGTGCTTGCATGAGAATTACGAGCGGAGTTTTGAGGAACCGGCGCTTCAGCGTACCGAAGCAGGAGGTGCGCCCGACCAAGGAACAGGTGCGCGAGGCCATGTTTTCGTCGCTGGGAGGAAGCTGCGAGGGCATGAAGGTGCTCGATCTCTTTGCGGGGGCGGGCAGTCTCGGGCTGGAAGCGTGGAGCCGCGGTGCGGAATCGGTGTTTTTTGTGGAGCAAAATCCCAATGTCTGGAAAAACCTGCAGGAAAATATCCAAAGCCTATCTGACGACGGATTGGGCACGGCGAAATGCATCAAAGACGATGCCATTCGATTTCTTGAGCGAGTAGGAGAGCAGTTCGATCTGATTCTTGCCGACCCGCCGTACGATCTTCCCGATGCCATGGCACAGACGCTTGCAAAGATTGCGGGGCATTCGGTTTTGACACCCGATGGAATTCTGGTGTACGAGTTGCGCTCATCGGACGCGTTCGAAATTTCCAGTGACTGGAGGTTGCTTCGCGACAAGGTTTATGGCGACACGCGCGTTCTGATGCTAAAGCTGAACAACGAGGATATACTATGAACCAAGCCGCCATGTGCGCAGGAACCTTCGACCCCATCACGATGGGGCATTTGGATGTGATCGAGCGCGCTTCGCGCATTTTCCCGCGCGTGGTGATCGGAGTGGCCACCAACTCCGGCAAAAACCCACTGTTCGGCCTGGAGGAGCGCATGGAGTTGGTGCGCCAGGCCACTGCGCATATCAATGGGGTCGAGGTCGATGATTTTAACGGCCTGCTGGTCGATTTTGCCGAATCGAAGGAAGTGCGCGTCATCGTCCGCGGCCTGCGCGCCTTTTCCGACTTTGAGTATGAATTCCAGATGGCGCTCACCAACCGGAAGCTCAAACCCAAAATCGAGACCATCTTCCTTATGCCGAAGCAAGACTATAGCTATGTCAGCTCCAGCAATGTCCGCGAAGTGGCGCAACTTGGCGGCGATACTTCGCAATTTGTGCCGCCGCCCGTCCAGCGCGCGCTTGAAGCGCGGTTTGGCTAGGGTTCAGGTCCGGCAAATTCCCCGAAAAACCCGGTTGATTTCCGAAATCCAAGCGTGTAGCTTTCCCGACTCGTTCCACTGCAGGAGAGGTGTCTGAGTGGTTTAAAGAGCACGCTTGGAAAGCGTGTGTGCGCTTAACGGTGTACCGAGGGTTCGAATCCCTCCCTCTCCGCCATTTGCCTGTTTGCGCCAGATGCGGCACAGTGCCCTGTAGTTGCAGCAGCGTAGGCTTTCGGCTTTCCCCCAAAGACAGGTGTAGTGCCGCTTCACCTGACCAACGGAACCCAAAGGTTTCATTTCTACGCTTGTCGTTGGAAAGGGAAAGGTTGATACATCGGGAAACACAGCGTCTACAACGTGGCCAGTTCGCTTTCGAGGCCGATCTGGATGTGGTTTTGTATCGCCTGCACCGCTTTGCCGGGATCCCCGCTTATGATGGCTTCCACCAGGAGGGTGTGGTTTTGGTGCAGCTCGGATGGCCGCTTCCATGACCGTGCCGCATTGAGCAGCATCAGGCTGGGATTGATCACCCGCTTAAGCATTTGGGCAAGGAGGGGACTGCCGGTGCTCTCGGCAATCATTAGATGGAAGTCCTGATGGAGCCGCGCGAATTCGGGATAGGTTTCCGCAGTGTGGCTTGCCGCGAGCTTGTCCAATTCGTGCGCGATCTCCATCAGCCGATGGGCGGTTTCCTGGGGAAGCTTCCCGCAAATATGTTCGATGGCCGTGGTTTCGAGCGACTTTCGGACGAGATAGCGGTCGCGCACGGCCGAGGGTGTTTCCACCGGAATGCGTACGCCCATGCGGGGTACGTTTTCAATCAGGCCCTCGTTTTCGAGTTGCCGCAATGCACCGCGTACGGAAATGACCGACGAGTCCGCCAGTCCCGCCAGTTTGCGCTGGGAGAGAAACTCGCCGACCGGCAGTTTTCCGTCCAAAATAGCGGTTCGCAGCGTATCGGCGACCTGCTGCTCGCTGGTGGGAGCGGTTTTCCATTCAATTGAATCTACTGGATCCATATTTCTCCGTTGACAAATGTTAACCTAGTGTTATAACGACGAAATAACAAATGAAATCCGAGGGTATTTATGGGTACAACAAAAGAAAAGCTGAAGAAGGGCGAGGTTGCTCTCGGCGCGTGGAACATGATCCCGCATCCGAATGTGGCCGAAATGATGGCGGGCGAGGGGTTCGACTGGATCTGCGTCGATATGGAGCATACCTCGCAGGACTATCCGGTTTTGGAAAACATTGCCCGCGCAGTGAAGGGCTCCGGCAAGGATCTACTCGTACGACTGCCGTCGTGCGACGATGTCGCTGCCAAAAAGGCGCTTGATCTGGGTGCGAACGGAATCATTGTTCCATGCGTGAACACAAAGGAAGAGGCCGAGCGGGCCGTTGCCATCGCCAAGTTTCCGCCGGAGGGAATTCGGGGTGCATCGCTGGCTCGTTGCACCGACTATGGCCGAAACTTCGCCGACTATTTCAAGGCGGCCAACGACAACGTGCTGGTGGTCATCATGCTGGAGCACATCAATGCCGTGGAAAATGTTGATGAGATTCTTTCCGTTCCCGGCATCGATGCGACATTCATCGGGCCGTACGACCTTTCCTCCTCAATGGAGCTGGCAGGACAGCTCGACCACCCGGACGTACTGGCGGCGCAAAAGACGTTGCTCGATGCCTGCATCAAGCATGGCGTTCCGCCCGGCTTCCACATTGTTCCAAACGACCCGCCGCAGGTTGCCCGGCGGATTGAAATGGGATTCCGGTTCATTGCGCTTGGTCTCGACACCGGTTTCATCATGGATGGTTGCCGTGCCATGCTCGCGGGCGTTGCCCGCAAATAACGAATATTGAACAAGGAATTTTGAATGATGAATGTTGTACTTGAGCAAACCATATATTCACGGGCACCGGAGCTGTTCGATGCGGCGGCGGAAAAGCATGGGTTTGAATGGTGCCTCATCCAGCCGCTGGAGGAGGAAAAGGCGTTGGCTTTCCATGAAGAGGGCGCGGATGTTTTCATTATCGGCACCAAGAAATATTCGCCGGAGTTCTATAATGCGCTCCGCCCCGGTTCGCTGATCCAGCGCTTTGGCGTCGGCTATACCTCGGTTCCGGTAGACCTCTGCCGGGAACGCGGATTGCGGGTTGGCTACACGCCCGGCGTACTCGAAACCGCCGTGGCCGAGCATGCGATGGCGCTGATGCTGGCGCTCTCGCGCACGGTCTGTACGTTTGACCGCGAAATGAAGGCCGGGAAGTGGAACAAGATTGCCGGATCCGAATTGCGCGGAAAGACGCTTGCATTGGTCGGGTTCGGGCACATTGCCAAAGAGGTCGCCAAAATCGCGGAAAACGGATTTGGCATGAAGATCATCGCCTACGACATTTTGCTCGAAACCAATCTAGACGACTGTCTGGAATGTGCCGACTATGTTTCGCTCCATCTGCCCGATACGCCGCAGACGGTCGGCATGGTTAATGCCGATTTTCTCTCCAAGATGAAACCGACGGCATTCCTGATCAATACGGCCCGTGGGTCGCTGGTCGATGATGCCGCGCTGTTTCATGCCTTGGAAAGCAAGCAGATTGCCGGAGCCGCGCTCGATGTTTTCGACAAGGAGCCCTACGAGCCGCAAGGCGTGGATTTACGGAAGCTGGACAACATCATTCTTTCGCCGCACTGCGCTTCGAACACCGTCGAGGCCAATGCGCGCATGGCGGAAATGTGCATTGCCAACTGTGTAGCCGTTGCAAGCGAGCAATCTGGGAAACTCACTTTAATTCCGGAGTAGAATCATGAACCGTTCCGTTGAAGAGCGCGTGGAACTGTGGAAGCAGTTCTATGCACAGAAGAATGAACACCCGCTGTTCGGCTTTTTTGTCGGCAGCGAATATCCGGTGGCGCGCTACCGGGCGACGAAAAGCCTGCCCGAAGGGCGGGCACTCACACCCGCTGATTTCGATGTGGAGGCGTATCTTGATGATAACGACCGCCTGTTTGCCGAACACGAAGCGTGCGGCGGCGACTTTATCTGGGCGGCCGATGCCTTCTGGGGCATCCAATGGATCGAGTGCCTCTGCGGACTGCCGATGTTCTGCAACCATGAATCGGCCAATCTCCACTTCGAGAAACCGGTAGGCTTTTCGGGGGAGGTTCCCGCATTTGATCCGCAGAACGAATGGGCGCAACTGGCGGCCGAGTTCCTCGACAAGGGTGCGGCACGCGCCGCCGGGCGCTACCCGCTGGCCACCACACGCATGCGCGGCATCACCGATATGATGTCCGCGCTCTACGGGGGAGAATCATTTGTCTATGAATTGATGGACGAGCCGGAGGAGGCGCGGGAGCTCTGCCGCAAGCTGGCCGAGCTCTACGTCGGCTTCTCCAAATTCCAGCTCGATCACATCCCCGATTTCCACGGCGGAATCGGTTCGTTCTACTACAGCAACTGGGCGCCAAAAGGTACCGTCTGGCATCAGGAGGACACCGCCGCGATGCTGTCGCCCGCCATGTATGCCGAACACTTCAAGGCGTGGGACGAGCAGATCGTCAACAGCTTCGAGAACAACATCATGCATATGCACTCCACCGGGTTTATTCCGCTGGACGACTATCTCGGCATGAACTTCACGGCAATGGAGCTGCACATCGACGAAGGTGGCCCATCCGCCGAAGAACTGTACGAGACGCACAAAAAGATTTTAGCGCAAAAGCCATTGTTGATTTGGGGCGACATCCCCGAGGCCGACCTCGATTGGATCTTCAATAAACTGCCCGCGCAGGGACTGGCGGTGAACACCGTTGTTGAGTCGCCGGAACAGGCGAATGAATTGTACTCAAAATATGGAGCAAAAAAATGATCTTTGATTCACTGGAAAACTCGGGGCGCTACGAAAATGCCCATCCGCTATTCAAGGCGGCATTCGACTTTTTAAAATCGGCGGATCTCGAGCAGCTGGATGAACGAACAGAAATCGACGGCGACAAAATATTCGCCCTCAAGGTGGTCGACAAGGGGCGTGGCAAAGCCGCGTCGCCGGTGGAGACGCACCGCAAGTACATCGATGTCCAGTACACGGTGGCCGGCGAAGACCTGATGGGCTGGAAGCCGGTGCCCGCCGGAACCGCCGGGCAGGGCTACAGCGAGGAAAAAGATCTGGAGTTTCATGCCGGGGAGCCGGATCAATGGATCCGCCACCCGCAGGGAACGTTCATGGTCTTTTTCCCGGAGGACGGCCATGCACCGATGGCGACCGAGGAACATGTTTCGAAGCTGGTTGTCAAAGTGAGGGTTTGAATATGAGGATTGATGTAAAACCCAAGGAAGAGTGCACGTACGATATTCTCTCGCTTGGCGAAATAATGCTCCGCCTCGATCCCGGCGAAGGGCGCATCCGCACGGCGCGCCAATTCCAGGCGTGGGAGGGCGGCGGCGAATACAACGTGGCGCGTGGCCTGCGCCGCTGCTTTGGCCAGCGCGCGGCGGTGGCCACGGCTTTCGCCAGGAATGAAGTCGGCCTGTTGATGGAGGATTTTATCCTGCAGGGCGGGGTGGACACCTCGCTGATCAAATGGGCGGACTATGACGGCATTGGTCGCTCCGTGCGCAACGGGTTGAACTTTACCGAACGCGGTTTTGGTATTCGCGGTGCGGTGGGGTGCCCCGACCGCGGCAATACCGCCGCTTCGCAGCTCAAGCCCGGCGATATTGATTGGGAACATATCTTCGGTGCGCTCGGCGTACGCTGGTTCCACACCGGCGGCATCTTTGCCGCGCTTTCGGAAACCACCGGGCCAGTCGTCATCGAAGCAGCCAAGGCCGCGAAGAGACATGGCACCATTGTTTCGTACGACCTCAACTACCGCCCATCGCTCTGGAAGGGATTTGGCGGCATTGAGAGATGCCGGGAGATTAACCGCGAGATTGCAAAACACGTCGATGTGATGATCGGCAACGAAGAGGACTTTACCGCCTGCCTCGGCTTCGAAATAGAGGGTGCGGACGAAAACCTGACCGATCTCGATGTTGGTTCGTTCCAGAAAATGATCACCAAGGCGGTCGCCGAGTTTCCGAACTTCAAGGCGACTGCCACCACGATGCGTGGCGTCAAGACGGCAACGGTCAACGATTGGGGCGCAATGTGCTGGGTGGACGGCGAATTCTTTACCGCGACGCATCGGCCAGAACTCGAAATCATGGATCGCGTCGGCGGTGGCGATAGTTTTGCCTCGGGCTTCATCTATGGGTTGATGGAACTTGGCGATCCACGGCGGGCGATTGAATACGGCGCGGCGCACGGCGCACTGGCCATGACCACCCCCGGCGACACCACCATGGCCTCGCTGGCCGAAGTTGAAAAGATCGTTGCGGGTGTTGGCGCACGTGTGGATCGGTAGGGGGATGTCCAGGGCATACAACAAAGCTCTCGGCCATGCCATTTCTTAAAATGCGCTAGTACCGACCCTCAGACTGCGCGAAACGAAAAGGTGGCGCACTCCGCTACGATTCCGAACGGATCATGGTCAGCAGCATCTTGAAGGGCTGTTCGGCGGCCTGGACATCGTGGGGAATGTTGGCGGGCATGATGATCATTTCGCCTTCCTTCGCCGTCTTCATCTCGCCATCGATGATGAATGCGCCTTCGCCTTCAACCACCTGCACGACCGCGTCGAACGGCGAGGTGTGTTCGCTGAGACCCTGACCCTTGTCGAACGAAAAGAGGGTGATGTTTCCCGTTTCCTTCTTCAGCAGGGTCTTGCTGATCACCGCGCCGTCGGCGTAGGCGATTTCGTCCTTGAGGTTCAGCGCTTTTCCTTTTAGTTCATCCATGGGCCAGTATCCTTTCTAGTGCCTAGTGCCTAGTGCCTAGTGCCTACCCCGCAATCTTTTCGGTTTTAATGAGTTCGCCGTCAAGGCCAATGGTGACCTCTTCAACCACTAGGTCGGGGCGGCCGCTGGCAGCATGTGCTTGCTGGGCCATCATGCTTAGCCCGCCGCAGCAGGGGACGGTCATGCGAACCACGATGACCTTTGGAATGTTGTTTTGCGCCATGATGCCGGCGAGCTTTTCGACATAGCCCTCGGTGCGGTCGAGCTTTGGGCAGGCGACTACGAGCGAACGCCCGCGGACATAGCGCCAGTGGACATCCGGCGAGGCGACGGGTGCGCAGGTGCTGAGGATAACCAGCTCCTTGCCGTCGAAGAACGGTGCATTGGGCTGAACGAGGTGCAATTGGATAGGCCACTGATCCAGGTCGGATTTAATCACCTGTCCACCGCCTTCAACCGTAGTGGTTGCCGGTTTTGCGGCGGCCTCTTTCTTCGCCATGCGCATTTGCGTGCCGGGGCATCCACATGCACTTGTTTTAGGCTGGGCGGCCGCTTTTTCCTTGGCGTCGTGTTCCGCATTGGCTTCGTCGAAGCGTTTGACGGCCTCTTCGCCGCCGGTGTTGAGGACGTGTTCGCGGGTGGCGTCGATGTCGTAGGCTTCGGCCTCGCGCTCGATAATCTTCAATGCACCGGTGGGGCAGGTTCCAACACAGTCGCCGAACCCGTCGCAGAACTGCTCCTTTACCACTTTGGCTTTCCCGTCGATGATCTGTAGCGCGCCTTCGGCGCAGCCGATTACGCAGTCTCCGCATCCGGTGCAGAGGGCTTCGTCGATTTCGATAATCTTCCGTTTCATGTTG
>JBDLHZ010000007.1:0-22084 GCA_039715135.1 Verrucomicrobiota bacterium | reverse complement strand
ATCAATGTACCGCATGTAGGCTTCCCTGGAGCGCAAATCCCAGTACATGAGACCGCTTTGAGGGCCGTGGCTTCCTCGCTGATGGTCGCTCGCCTTCGTCCCGACAATCTGTTCCATGGATGATAGCCACTCTTCCCGTCCGATCGCCGGGTCGTCTGCAAGATCGGCATGCTCCGGCATCACCCGGAATCCGTTGAGCAGATCCAGCCACAAATATCCTCCGGAAGCAGAAATCGCGGCAAAATAATAATCCTGGATATCCCGCACCGACCCTTTCTCAAATTTCGGCTTATCATACACAAACGGATACGGCATTAGGTTGATCGGACGGAACAAGTTGAAACCTAGCTTCCGGAACCGCCCAACCTCGACATCAATGATTCCGGGGTCTGTACCCAGCTTGCCTTGGGAGCCCCAAAGCTTCAGACGTTTGCCGTTTGCCCAGAGATAGCCATTCTTGATCCGGGGAAATGCTTCGTCAGGTATATCGGCGGCGTTCAGGTTCATCGGCGCTCTTTCCAACGCTCCCGCCAAATCCTCATCCCCAACCGCAATGCTCCCGGATTGCTGTCCTGCCACTGCACAACCGCTGGACAGCAGCAATCCCGCTAAAAACAAACGTCCGGAAACATCCATAACAAATCCATTCATATGAGCCGCTTGCAAAACCTCCGGGTTTTGCGCGGCAGTTATCTGTGCCCGGTTATTGGTTATCAGGGCAAGTAACTTAGGGCGTGTGTGTTATACTGATAACTATTAACTGGAACGGCAAAACCGGAGGTTTTGCAAGTTCTCATGTGGTTTAAATTAAAAGAGACTTCCATGCAGAGGGATAAAGCACTGCGGGAAGCCTCTTTCATTATGATGTGGAAACCCGCTACAGTCTCATTCGACGAATCAGCATGGCCCCGGAAGCTCCCACAACCAAAAGACCGAGTGTTGCCGGCTCCGGAATTACTTCCACTTGCAGATAAGGATCAGAGTCTGTGCCTGCATACTCGGAACTTCTTATATTGGCCTGATGGGTGTACGCACTGGGCAAATAGCTGATGCGAACGCCCTCATTGGCTGTTCCGTCAAGCCAGCTCTTTACCAGATCGGTAATATCAATCGTTTCCCACCCATTGGCACCACCGAAAGCAGTCGTGGTTACTCCAATATCGGTAACACCGGGGGCGTTGTTCCATGTGAGGGTGCTGGTAGACCAGTCAGCGTCAATCCGGTCTATCTTGGCGGTCTGTCCCCCGTTGTTGTTATAGTCCACGAGCAGCTTCATTTCCGCTGAAACGATATCCGAACTGCTGTAACCGGACAGACCCGACAGGCCAAACTCGATATACGCATGCACATCGCTACCGGTCTGATCCCTCACAAATATGTGATCTGTATTGCTTACCGCATCAGGAGCCGCCGACCAGGTTGTGTTATCCTGAACCGTAGGCGCATCGATGACTATCGTTGCATTCGCTGTTGCCGCAACCACTGCCAGACCTACTATTAATATTGCTACTCTCTTCATTGTCTTTCTCCTTATTGTTATCTTTTCATTGTCTTTCTCTTTGCAGAACCGGTGACCCGGGATCTCCCCGCTTTCAACAACCCGTTCCGCCCGCAACTTGCATCAATCCGCCTCGGAAACCGTCACATAAATGTAGGGATCGTAGCTTGTACCGGCATATTCCGAGCTTCTTATATTGGCCTGATGGGTGAACGCACTGGGTAAATAGCTGATGCGAACCCCTTCGTTGGCGGTTCCATCCACCCAGCTCTTTACCAGATCGGTAACATCGTTCGTTTTCCAGCCATTGCTGCCAAAATCGGTCGTGTTTATTCCAACATCGGTAACGCCGGGGGCGTTGTTCCACGTGAGGGTGGAGGTGGACCAGTCATCGTCGACTCGGCTTATCTTCGCGGTCTGGTCCCCGTTGTTGTTATAGTCCACTACGAACATCATTTCCGCCGACACAACATTCGAGCTGCCGTAGCCGGCCAGCCCCGACAGGTCGAACTCGATATACGTATGCACATCGCTACCTGCCTGATCCCTCACGATCAGGTGGTCGTTTGTCCCGCTTACAGTATCCGGCGCCGCCGACCAGGTTGTATTGTCCTGAACCACTCCAAGCTCGACGCTCGAAATCGAAGGCGGACTCGCTCCAAACCCGACAACCTTGAAAAACTTGCTGGCGGCGGCGGCCTGCAGATAGATCACTTCATTGGTGCCGCTTGCATCCGTAGTGGCATAGCTCAGGTTGGTGAGGGCCAAGGTAGCCAGATCGTTGGTATACGAATGCTCCACATGGGCCCAGTTGGTAACCACCAGACCTGACGAAGCCTGGGGTTCATAGGCATCCGCCGACGACGGGGCATTGACGACCATCTCCACCATGTCGCCACCGGGAGCGGCGGAAAGGCTTATGATCTCGGGCGGGTCGATTTGTTCGATCACTTCGATGGCAAGATATGGGAGTGTGCTGTTGGTGCTATCGGAACTTGTAATATTCACCTGATGGAAGTATGCGTCTTCGAAATGGTGGAGCCGGACGCCATTCTGGATTAGCGTACCATCGATCCAGTCCTGCACCAGACCAGTCACTTCGATACTGGCCCAAACACCAGTGGTGGTCCCGCTTATCGTCCCCAGGGACCCGTCAACTCCCGGCATGTTGTTCCAGGTCAATGTGGTTTCGTTCCAGCTGTTCGTCACCGGGCTGACCACCATCTCTCCGCCATTGTTGACCCACTCAACAAAAACATGAAACACGGCCTGTGTAATACCCGAACTTGAGTAGCCTGACAGCCCCGAGAGGTCGAAATCGAGAAAAGCATACGTGTCGTTGGAAGGATCGGCATCCCTCACGATCAATTGCATCCCGTTGCTAGTCACAGCATCTGGAGCCGCCTGCCAAACCGTATTATCCCGATTCGCGTAACCAATTATAGTCGTTGCATCCACCGTTGCCACCGTGGCCGATAGCAAAAGCATTATTGCCAGCTTCTTCATTGCATTCTCCTGTATTTGTTTTTCCACTTGCGAAAAGACTCTCGCCCTACTCGCCACTTCCGCCCGGAACCGACCCCCGGCCCGGACGCCAATACTTTCTCCAATCCATGCCGAAAACGTTTTCGGTCGATCTCAAAAAAACACAGGCGGGATTTTCCAAGCGAATCATCAAGCCCGTTGGCCGAAAACGTTTTCGGTTATGCAGCCAACATATATCCTGAAATTGAAAAGTCAAGCCCTTATATGAAAAAAACTGGATGCAGGTTAATTCCGGGGTAGCGTTGCGACCGATCCGCCTTCCCACAAAACGCCTTCAACCAAGATTGCCGGTCTGTCCTCGCCTTTGCCGTCAATCCGTTCCTGGAGCATTTCAACCGCCATCTGCCCCATTTTGACCCGATCCAGCACAAAGGAGGTTACGGGAACCAGCAAATACTCAAGAACCGCGGCGTAATCACAGGAAACGATGCTGATATCCTCCGGAATCCTGCAACCCAGCCCCGGCAACGCCGAACACAACCAAGCCGCCTCGAAGGAACTGTAGGTCACGAATCCGCTGACAGAATGCGTCCGCAAATATGAAGCAAGCTTTTCCGCGCCTTCCTGCGACGGCACATTCCATTTTAGATGATCGACCCGCTCGGCAAGCTTGCCCGCCATTTCAAAAAGCAACGGGGAAAGGTTTCCCGAATCCCGCATGGCATTCCGGTATCCCTGCATGCGCTCAGCCTGGCTGCAATGCGACGTCTTGAGACAAGGAACATAGGCTACGGCCCGGTGGCCCCGGTCCAACAGATAGCGTGTCGCCTGCTCGGCAACGGCCACATCGTCCGGCATGACCGCATTCAACTCCTTCTTGTTTGCCGGATTGACAAACACAAAAGGAATTCCAAATCCCTGGACCACGGGTTCAATATTTCCCTCCGATCGGTGGACATCCAGAATCACCCCGTCGAGACAATCGGTCTTGAAGACCGGCAGCCTCTGGATCTCTTCCGACGAACTGCCCCAGTGGACCGCGTTTGTCGCCAGCTTCAAATCCATGCTCGAAACGGCCAGGGAGATCCCTTCAATCAACGAAGCGCCATAGGAGGTGAATCCGGATTCGATCTCGGTGACCAGCCCGATGGTCTCGTTGCCGAACCCGCCCATGACCCGCGCGGCCGCAGAGGGCCGATAATTGAGTTTCCGGGCAACCTCGAACACCTTTTTCCGGAGTGCCGGGGAAATCTCGGGGCGGTTGTTCAGCGCGCGCGAAACGGTTGAACTATGCACCCCGCACGCCTTCGCAACATCCACAATCGTAACCGCCACGCTTTCTCCCCTTTTCCAAGAATCAATCGGTTCACGGAACATTGCCGGCTTCCATCTGGAAGGGATGAATCCGCCAAACCGTGTCCGGGAACGCTTTCTACGCCCGTTCCCAAGTTGGACTTTCGGTTCATCCAAATCAAATCCTTTCCAAAACAATCCGATTGCCCGACAGACTGCGCGAAGCGCCTTGGAGTGCCGGAGACCCCGTCTCCGCTTTCGTGGTGCATCCACCGTGCGTACGCAGAGAGCGGAGACGGGGTCTCCGGCACTCCAGAACGGATCAATAGCAACCAATTCCGGAGAATAATTCTGGAGTGCGGTGGCAACCAACGGGCGACACCGCTTTTCTGTCGCCGGGCATTATCTTCCTCGTCCTCGAACTCGTCCTCGTTCTCGATCCACACACCGAGGACGATGGACTATGTTCCGCACAGCGCAGAACATTGGTCGATAATTTCCCGGGCATTTCGAATCGAAAAGGTTTGGCCGATGGCCAGCAGATCCTTTCTGCGGATACCCGACCATTTCCCGTTGACGCCCAGACTGTGTTCCGGCAGTTCCGGCGTCGGCGTGAGATCAAACGCAGGGGAAAGCTTCCATTGACCATCGGCATCCATAAGAAAGGCGTGGTTGCGCACATGGTCATCCCGATTCTCCAGCAGGACATTGAAAACCATGCGCCTAAACATCTCAACGACCTCGCGCTGGTCGCCGGTCAAAGCCAGAACCAGACGAAGAAGCTCCTCGTAGCTCGCACCGTAGCGCACCGGAAGCTTATGCCCCATTCCACTGAACGTATGCATGTGGATTTTTTCGCCGGCAGTGCGATCAAAGCGCACAACCAAAAGATGGGCATAAGGGAGTCCCTCTCCATCAACGCCCTCCAGCAACCGGCTTTGGAGAACCCGTATGCCGGCCCGTTCCGCAAGCCCCAGCATTTCATGCTCCCGTCGGCAAAGGCCGGCCTTTCCCTGCGGCATGGAACGACCCATATCCAGTTTCAGCAGGCACGGGACATATCCGTCCGGCAGACTCTGCGTACCCACAACCAGCCGCCTCTGCTCCCCGTGCCATCCCACGCACAGCTTCGGAAAGCGCCCGCCCGGGTTCGACCCGGCCTCCTGCATGATTTTCGACCCCGGGAGTTCCCTTTCCCCCGACTCAAGAACCTGCCGGGAAAAAGCGATGGCCTCCCGCAGGGAACTGGCTTCGCAACGATCTTCGGATTCCGCCGGATGATAACCCAGCGCACCAAACCCGCCGTCCCCGATGAGCGCCAGACGCTTGAGAACCGAAACCCGCCCCGGATCAATCCCGGCCTCCCGAAACCGCCGGTCCATGATGGTTCGTCCCCAGTAATCCGGCAGCGAATCGGCAAAAAGACCAGGCAGCCCGCCTTCAAACGGCCCCTTAAGTTCAATCACGCCCTGCTGAAGCGGCAGGTGGAACGGCGAAAGCTCGATTCCGGAGCGAACAAAGCCCTCGTCATATTGAAAAAGCAGCGTCCCGGCATCATCGTTGAGAATCCCGACCGAAACATCGTTGAACCGAACCTCTAGCCTCATGGTTTTCTCCCTGCCCGTTTTCGCAGGGGAGTCCGGTTGTCCAAATCCCGCAGATCCCGCACTGGCGGCGGGTTCAGCAACCCCTCCAACTCGTCCAGCCGGTTGAGCGCACGAACCACAGCCACAAAGCGCTCCAACGATATCGGCCCCTCCTGCTCGAAACGCCGGTACGTCCGCAATGCAATCCCGGCGCGTTCCGCCACTTCCTGCTGGCTCATATTCTGCCGCAACCTGAGTTCCCGGCACTTTTCCGCAAGCCCGGCGAGCAACTCGGCATCTGTTTTTAATGTCAACATAATGTTATTTGGTCGTTTATAATGGGATCATATGTCCTAATTTTGTCACTTTGTAAAGAAAAATGAACCCGAACCTGCAATCCATTTTTCCACCCATCCAAATAATCCGCCAGCTTTCCCCTTCACCCTTGCAATCGGTCGCAGCTTCCCGTTTCGGGGTAGAAAAACCTATCATTTTTACGCGGAAGAAAAAGTATTAATTCAGTAGAGGAGAGCGGGGTTGTAAATCATGGGGATTCGAGCCTTAAGCAAAAAGAAAAGCTCATGAACAGAATCGAAACCCTGGCAGGGATTCTGTCGCAAATGAGCCGCTATTCGACGGTTATCACAGCAAAGCCCTCGATCCGGGGCAGGTTCACTTTCAGCCGACTTGCTTCCACAGTGAAATCTAGCTCTTCACCGACCAGTTGATCGACCACTTTCCGGGCGTTGTCTGCCGGGAGCGATATCTCCACATCGACCAAGGGAATGACGTCCTCGACAATGTCCAGGTTGTAGCCGCGCCGCTGCGGGACATAGTGCAGGATCGTCAGCACCTTCCGCCCTGCCCCGTTCTTCCGCCAGGTGACTTCGGCGGTGGATGGCAGGTTGGATTCAATCAGCTTTTCTCCAATCAACTGCCGGATCGCCCAGTCGGCCATCTGCTTGACCGCCTTGGGCGAATACTGGTTGTAGCAGGTGAAGAGCGGCGACGCGAAATAGACGATATTTCGATTGTTGAAAACCATCTCCGGCGCATCCGTCCGCTTTTCCGGAGGGGTCTGGGCGTGCGAACAAAAATGTTTCGCCGTCCGGTTGAAGTAGGGGTTGGCAATTTTTGCCGGCATGCTGTATGAGGAATCCAATACTTCGACTGCCTTCCCACCGAGATACATGACATGCTCGGTATCGACAACGACCCCCTTCATTTCTTCTGCCGGATAGATGTAGTATGGGCTGAACGGGTGGTCGCCCTTGACATCGATACTCATTTCGTCGATGCACCAGCAACCGTCGCGATCCAGTCCGCTGGCATTTGAAAGCAGCAACCTGCCGCCGCTCTTCAGATAATCATCCAGCTTTTGCTTCAGGACTTCGGCTATCGTGACTTCATCGGGCAGAATGAGCAGCTTGTACGGTGTAAAGTCGCTCTGCTCGTCGAGGAACGAAAACTGGTATTGCAGCTGCGTGAGCAGTTTCATCGCGCCGGTCTCGGCCTCCAGATGCGTACCGACATTCCGGGCGACTTTCGGCTGGTTGGTAAAGAGCACGCCGATTTCATCGATCGGTCTGGAGGGGATCAGGACATCCTCGAAACCCTTCACCTTGTTAAAGGTGTTGCCGATCAGTTCATAGGTCGCCTTGTCGAGCTTCCCATTCGGGTGGAGCTGGTCGCCGACGCAACCGCATATGCCGTGCGCCATCATCCGCATCATTTCATAGTCGAGCGCCGCCTGGTTCTTCAGTCCGCCGAAATCGCCCCACATTTTCTGAAACTTGCCGGTATGACCCATCAGCGGCTTTCCTTCGATGTTCTGGAAATATTTGGCAAACAGCGGAAAGTGGTCGTAGCCCCACGGCCCCGACGGCAGCGACTCGATGCAGAGCATGCCCAGATCATCCAACTCCGGACGCGAACCGTCCTCAACGACACCGGTTACACGCAGGCGACTGTTGTAGAAGGTGGCAATATTGGGATTGATTCCATAAACCACGGCATTGATTTCCGCCATGAACTCGCGCGCCGAATCGATGGAGTTTTTCTCCGCATCGGCAGGGTTTGCCGGATCAAGGCCATGCTCCTTCATGCGGGCTACGCAATGCTCGCACCGGCAGGGGGCACTGGTAAAGAGAATGTCGAGAAAGAGAAAATCGGCTGTGTAGCTTTCAAGTATTTCCTGAACATGGGTTTTCAGCCACTCCCGATAGGGTGAATTCCAGCAGACAAAACGCCAGCCAGCCTCCTCCAAACCAACCTCTTCGCCAGAGGTGGCGCAAAGCTTCATCTCATTGCCGTCCGCTTTTTTGCAAATCCAGTCCGGATGCTCGTCTGCGGAAAGTTCCGCCCAGCAGATTGTGGTGTAGATGCCTGCACGGATACCCGCGTCCTTTAAAGCGGCAAGCTGCTCCCCCATCAGATCCGGATGTTTCAAATGCGGATAAACGGTTCCCGTCTTCGTCGGATAATAGCAGTAGCCGTGATGACAGCGCGCAAAGACACAGATTTCCTCTACCCCGGCCTGCTTGAGAGTTTCGATGAATTCGTCCGCGTTGAATTCCGCCGCAACGTTTTCAATCAACCCGCTGGTGTGAAAATCCAAATGAACCTGCCGGTTCGACAACTCTATCGGCATTTTTCAATTCCTCTTCGAGGCATAATTCCGCCTTTCATTTAAATCCTTCAGCATGACAACTCCTTTCTCAGGTCAACTCTTCATCGAAACAGACCGCCACCTTGCCGCATTTTCCGCTGGCCATCAGCCCGTACGCCTCGGGGGCCTTTTCGAGCGGGAAGCGGTGTGTAATGAGATCGGCCGGATGGATATTCCATCGGACAACGCGCTCAACAAGCTCCTCCATGCGCCAAATATTGGTGACCCATGAACCGAACAGCGTTTTCTGGTCGTGGATCATATCGGCGCTCGGAGCAAAATCGGGACTCATCAGCCCACCCTCCCCGATCAAAACAATCTTCCCCCACTTGCGTGCGGCTTGAACCGCAGTCAGGCGGGCGTTCGCATTGGCGGAGCACTCCACTACTTTCTCACAGCCCATTCCACCCGTCAGAACTGTGACTTCATCAACATTGTTCGGGCCGGCCTTGATGACGGCATCAAACAACTTAATGCCGCTATCCGGCCGCAACTCCAGCATGCGCGCAATTTCAATGCGTTCGTCGATGGCTTCGATTCCGATCACCTGCGATGCCCCCATCGCCTTGCAGAGCATGGCCGCGGCGAGACCCACCGGGCCAAGGCCGGTAATGAGCACCGAATCGTTGCCACCGATACTAATTTTCTCAAGGCCCTCGTAAACCGTTCCGAAACCGCAGGCGACCTGCGCACCATCGGCATAGCTGAGTTCATCCGGAAGAAGGACAAGATCCTTTTCCTCGGCGACAATATATGGAGCCATACCCCCGTTTCGCTGCCAGCCGTAGGCCTTTCGGTACTCATCGCTGGTGCAGGAAATCATATACCCGCGGCGGCAGTCGTTGCACAGTCCGCACCCCGAGATGTGATAAAGAACCACACGGTCTCCTTCCTTGAAGCGTCGCATGCCCGGGCCTGTGGCGACAATTTGTCCGCAGGGTTCATGTCCGGCAATCATTTCCTTTTGATAGCCTTCGGGGCCTTTGCCAAGGTGTTCGTGATAGATGCAGCGAATGTCGGAGCCGCAGATGGTGGAGGACTTTGTCTTTACTAAGACCTCGCCATGTCCAAGTTCAGGAATGGGGTATTCTTTGAATTGAACCGTGCTATCTCCGGGCAGAAATGCCCCTGTCATGCTTTTCGGGAGTTTATCCATTATTTTATCCTTATTGAATTATTCAGAAATTGTTCCGTCGAGATCCCACAGGTCTTCCCATCCGCGGCTACCTTCCCAAGTGAATACCTGCCCCTTTATCAGACGGCAGTTTTTGTCGATGGCGGCAATTTGCGCCATCTCGTCGTCACTGAGCGGCGGCGTAGTGGAACAAGCCAGATTGCCGGTGTAATTGCGGCGGGTGGTGGAAAACGGGATCACAACCAAGCCGCGCTGAAGCGCCCATTTCAGGCAAACGACGGCAGGGTGTACGCATTGGGCTTCGGCAATCCCGACAATTACTGGATCCTCCAGATCCACCGTATCATCCTGGGTGCGGTCGCGCTCCGGCCGCCCCGGCGAGCCCAGCGGGCAAAAACCGATGGGTTGAATCTGTTCCTTCATCAGACAGCCAAACAGCTCCGATTGCTGAAAATGGGGATGGCATTCCATTTCGTTCACCACCGGTCTGGTTTTGCAGTCGCGCAGCAGAAGCTTCATTTTTGGAATGGTCATGTTGGATGTGCCGATCGCACGCACTAATCCCTGCTCGGCCAACTGCTCCATCTGCGCCCAGGTTTCCATGAACTCTTCGTGAATGTAGGGTCGTGCGTCCGGGCTGCGCGAATCGACCGAACATCCCTGCGCGTGATAGTTCGGAAACGGCCAGTGGACAAGATAAAGATCAAGGTAGTCCAGCCCGAGATCTTTCAGTGACTGCTTGCAGGATTCAATCACCTTGCCGTCGCCATGCATGTTGTTCCAGACCTTGGATGCGATGAACAGCTCCTCGCGCGGCACTCCGCCATCCATGATGGTTTTCAGCGCCGCGCCGATCTCCTTTTCGTTCCCGTAGACCGATGCGCAATCGAACATTCGATAGCCGTATTCCGCCCCGCAAACCACCGTGTTGGCCACCTCGGTCGGCGAGACCGCATCGGAACCGAAAGTCCCCATGCCAATGGCTGGCATCTCAACACCGTTGTTCAGTTTTTTCCTTGGAATGCTGTTTGGATCGATACCGTCTTCCGCCAAAACAAATCGGGTTTTCTTCTCGTCGTTCATTGCCTAGCTCCGTAGTTCGGACTTGCTTATTGAAACCACTTAACGGTAGCAGTGCGCCCTGAAGCTGCCAATAGGCCGACTTGACCATATGATGGATATTATTGACTTTTCACGAATCCGACCTCATCCTTTAATAAAAGGAATATTATGAATAATAAAGCGCCCTTTATCTCTGATCAGGTTTCCGTAGGTGAATATTACTATCTTAATTTGACCCCGGAAATCGGAATCAGAGAAGCCATTGTTTGCGGTGGAAGAGAGCAATGCATGCCCGACTACCGCATCGAACGCCGCGGCTTCAAATTCATGTCGATCGAGTTTGTTTCCACGGGAAAGGGCTCGCTGACGCTTTGCGGGAAAACCTCGCCGCTACAGCCGGGCGCGCTCTTTTTCTACGGGCCCGGCATTCCCCACACCATCGAAACGGACTCCGATGCACCGATGCTGAAGCATTTCGTCGATTTCGTTGGATCCAACCTTGTTGGCCTGATCAAAAAAACAGACATTTCCTCCGCACCAGTCTACGCGCCGAACATCCTGCGCATCCGAACCATCTTTGATTCACTCCTGCAAACCGGAAAAGAGGAGACCAGACACCGCGACGAGCTTTGCGTGCTTTTGCTAAAGCAGCTTATCCTGACCATCAACGAAGCTGCGTATTCGCAGCAGGAGGCCTTTTCCCCGGCCTGGCAGACCTACCTGCGCTGTCGCGACCATATCGAGCAGTCCTTTCAATCTCTCAGGAGTGTTGGTCAGATTGCAGACGAATGCAGCCTTGCCGAAGAATACCTCTGCCGCCTTTTCCAACGCTATGCCAATGAAACCCCGCTGCAGCTACTCACCCGCCTAAAAATGAATCAGGCCGTCGAACTGCTCAGCCACAGCGGCTTGCTGGTCAAGCAAGTGGCGGAAGAAACCGGCTACCCCGACCCCTACCACTTCTCGCGCGTCTTCAAGCGCATCTACGGCATTCCGCCAGAAACGTTCAGGCAAACCTCCCGGAGAACAGAATAATTTAATAAATCCACAGCAAGGAGGCAGTCATTCGGTGGTTGCCTGCGCGCAGCGCCTTGGAGCGCCCCGAAACTTCGGGACGCTTTCATCCCGCACGGAGCCCTCGTGAAAAGCGGCGACGGTGTCGCGCGCACTCCAAAGCGGCTGCGTCGCAACCGGCAGGACAGCACCGGAAGAATGCGTTCTGTGAAGTAGTTGCAGGAGGTAAAATTACGGGGAGGTGCCGGAAAATCGAGAAGGCATTATCAGAACCAGTCTCGCGGGATCTGACGACGCATTACATGCGGAACAGCATAGAGCGGATAAGAATGCAGATTTTCGTGCATGGAGGGGGGAAGCCCGCAAAAGCGGATTCCATATGGAGTGCGCTCTTTTTTTTCGTCGAGAAACGCACGCAAGCTTCTCAGATGACCTGTCGCACCGCTCTTGACCTCAACAGGAACCACAGCATGGTCAGTCGGCAAAAGATAGTCCACTTCGGCATTGCTTGATCGTGCCTCCCGGTGCCAGTAATAAAGTTCGGCTTTCGTTCCCGGTCTGCTGTAGGCGAGCAGTTCCTGTCCAACAAAAGCCTCCACCACACTGCCGGCATTGACGATGTTCGTTTCAGGATTCAAGAGCCAGGGCCTTGTATTTGCCCCCATAATGCGCTGCGAAAGGCCAATATCAAAAAACAGCGTTTTGAAACGGCGGGGATCACTTTCCGCCCTGAGCGGAATGCCGTTCCCGGACGAGTGGGTCACTTTATGAACAATAGAAGCCTTGCAGAGAAGATCAAGCGCCGGCGCAAGTTCACGTGCTTTCCATGCTCCCGGAAGAGCGTTGAATTTAAACTTTTTGCCGGCCAGCCCCGGAATTTCATTAAAGAGCAGATCCACATATTTAATCTGGTACCGCTTTGCGTATTTTGAAAAATCCTGCCGGTATGCGCTTGCAATGATATCGAGAATATCGTTGCAGCGACCCAGATCTTCGTACTCGACCCAGTTTTGAACAACTTCCGGCAATCCCCCTAGAACCAGATATTCCCCCGCAAGACGAAGGAGCCGACCATGAACCGGACCGGAACAGGATAACATGCCATCGTCGAGCAGAAACCCGACCATCTCCTCCTTTCCCCGTGCGGCAAGGAACTCCAGAAACGACATGGGATGCATGTGCAGAGATGCAACCCGCCCAACAGGCACACCGACCTCTTCAAGAGCAAACTCCAGAAGAGAACCAGCCGCAATCACATGCATCTCCGGCACTTTTTCATAAAAATATCTAAGCGCCGTCACAGCGGGAGGATGCTGCTGAACCTCATCAATAAAAAGCAGGGATTTCCCCGGAACCAGATGCTTGCCGGTCATCAACCGAAGTTCCTTCAAGATTCGAAGAGGATCGAGGTTCAATTGAAACACTTCCGCATATTCAGGATTCAGCTCCAGATTAATCTCAACCAGTTCTTCAAAAGAGGCGCCGAGAGTCCGGATTGAATAGGTTTTCCCGACCTGACGTGCTCCGCGAACAAGCAGTGCCTTGCGTTCAGGATCCTGTTTCCACCTGTTCAAATAATGATCAATCAACCGTTTCATGCGGGTAGACTAGTGGATCATGTTCCAAATACAAACATTTTACAGGGCGATTATGTTCTTTTTTCAAGGCAATCGTCACATTTTACGTTCTAAAATCAAGGTTGTAGGCTGATTCTGAGACAACTCTGGAACCGAGCCGCCTTGGGAAACTACGCGGTTCCGGGCCGTTCCGCAACGGACAGGCCCTCTTTCAAGACGCCCTCGACCATAATCGCCGGTTCCTCTTCCCCCTTGCTCTCAATCCGTTTCTGCAGCATCTCCACCGCCGTCCGCCCCATCTGGATGCGATCCAGGAAGAAGCTGGTTACGGGTGTCTCCATATAGGAAAGGATCGGGTCGTAGTCGCACGAGATTATACTGATGTCTTCCGGAATCCTGTATCCAAGCGTAAGCAAAACCGAATAGAGCCAGTTCGCCTCCGGAGCACTATAGACTACAAATCCCCGACACGAGTACTGCCGCAAATAGGCCACCAGCTCCTTTTTGGCTTCCATGCCAGGCAGAAAGATCCCCGAGAGCCCTTGCTCCCTCTTTTCCACGACAGGCACCGTAAACACAGGCAACGGCTTCAGCCCCGAACTTTCCATGGCCTCCATATAGCCCTTCACTCGATTTGCCTGGCTAATGTGCTCCGTTTTGAAGCAGGGGACATATCCAATGGCTTTGTGCCCCCTTTCGGCCAGATACACCGTCGCCTGGCGGGCAACGGAAACATCGTCGGGCACCACTGCATTCAGATCCTTGCCCCTTGCCGGATTGACAAAAACAAACGGGACGCCATATTCGCGAACCACGGCTTCGATATTGCCCTCCGACTTGTGGACATCCAGAATCACACCGTCGATGGCATCGGTCTTGAAGAGCGGCAACCGACGGACATCGTCTGTCGTGCCGCCCCAGTGGATGACATTGGTCGCCAAGCGAACCCCGCGCTCGGAAAGACTCATGGATATTCCCTCGATCAAGGCGGGGCCGTAGGGTCCGATCCCTGATTCGATCTCGGTAACCAGCCCAATGGTTTCGTTGAGGCACCCCCCCATGACCCGCGCAGCGGCGGAGGGCCGGTAGTTGAGCTTCCGGGCAACCTCGAGCACTTTTGCCCGGACAGCGGGCGAAACGTCGGGCTGGTTGTTGAGCGCACGCGAAACGGTCGAGCGGTGAACCCCGCTCTCCCTCGCAACATCCATGATCGTAACCGCCATGCCTTCTCCCTTTTTGCGCATCAACCGACCAGCAGGAAGATAGCCGACCAACACATGGAAGGGAGAACCCCGCCGAACCGTCTCCGGGAACGTTCTCCGCAACACCTGCGTAAACTTGGACTTTCGGCCCGTCCAAATCAAATCCTTTCCCCTCCATGATTCGACTCCTTGTTAAGCGCAATACGCAATGTTGAAACAAGGCGGGAAATCAAACGGGAAAAAGCCACACTTCCCGCGAAACAGAGGAAAACCAAAGCAATCCAGCTTAAAAACAGATGCCGGATTTGGCATCGCCGCCCGCTGGGCGGTTCGAACGCCTGTGGCCATTAGCTTGAATACCACACATCGGAGCGCTCTTGCTAGGCGACCGTCTTGTCGGCGAGCAGGTCGCGCACCATCGAGACAACCTTGTCGGGCGTGAAGGGCTTTTCGAGGAGTGCGGCATCGGGAGACACGCCTTCCTCGGTGACTTGCGAGCGGGAATAGCCGGACATGAAGAGTTCCTTGATTCCCGGATGGAGTTCGCGCACGGCCAACGCCAGCTCGGCACCGCCAAGGCCGGGCATGACGACGTCGGTAAAGAGCAAATCGATCTGCCCGTCGTGTTTTCGCGCAAGCTGCACCGCCTCCCAGCCATCATCGGCCACCACCACCTTGTAGCCTTGCGTTTCCAGCGTCTGGGAAACAAGCCCGCGAATCATGGGATCGTCTTCAACCAGCAGGATGGTTTGCGTGGCTTGGTCTTCCACGACGGCACCGGATTCCGGTTCCGCAACGGTTTCCGGCTCTGCCTTTGCTGGAGCTTCAGCAATGGCTTCTTTGACGACGGGTGCCTCCTTCTCTAGTTCGGCGAGGGGGAAATAGATCATGAAGGTGGTGCCGCCGCCCAGCTTACTGGTCAAATCGATGAATCCACCCGCCTGCTTGACGATGGTCTTGATGATCGACAAGCCCAATCCCGTGCCCTTCCCCGATTCTTTCGTAGTGAAGAAGGGTTCGAAAATCTGGTCGATCTTTTCGGGATCAATGCCCTGCCCCGTGTCCTTAACAGAGATCATTGCATAGGTTTCGGCGGGAAAGTCATCAGGCTTGCGGCACTCGCCGTGATCAACCTGCTGGCAATCCGTTCGTATTGTGATCCGCCCGCCATTGGGCATGGCGTCGCGGGCATTCACTGCAAGATTCATCAGAATCTGCCCCAACTGGACGGGGTCGGCTTTAACATAGATGGTTTCCGAGGTGAAGCGGGTGAGAAGCTGCACTTTTTCCCCGATCAAACGAGAGAGCATTTTATCGGTATCCGCCAATGCGGTGTTGAGGTCGAGGACAACCAGTTCCGTCTGCTCCTTGTGGCTAAAACTGAGTAGCTTCCGGGTAATGAACGACGCCTTTCGCGCGGCCTCGACCACTTCCTGGGCATTTTGCCCGGTTTCCTCCGCCGTCGGATCGGCAATGATCAGGCTGGAATAGCCATCGATAATGGTAAGCAGGTTGTTGAAATCGTGCGCAATGCTACCCGCCAGACGCCCCACAGCCTCCATCTTCTGGGATTGGCGCAGCTCTTCGGAGAGCATTTCCCGTTCGTTTTCGAGGGCTTCCCGTTCCACCGCCGGAATGATCACCATCTTGTTCAACAATGCGGCAAGCAATCCGAGTGTGAGCAATCCACCGAGTAGATATACGGCACCCGCGAAGACCGTGAGGATCGATCCCCTATTGTCCGCAAGCGTGACTTGGCCATGCAACTGAACCAGGAAGATAAGTACTACCCCGGTCGAAATGGCCGTTAGGATCGAAACAACAATAAGGGTCAACAGGATTCGGGTTTTCAAGCTCATGATTTTCCACCTTAATGCCCGGGAACATAGCCGTTTAACAGCGCCGGCTCACGAATAAAATGGCCGGGATTCACTCCTATTAATCCGCAAGAGCTATTTCGCGTCGGCCAAATCCCAGAAGTTTTTGAGCATGCGCAGGCCTGCGGCCTGCGATTTTTCGGGATGGAACTGGGTGGCGAATACGTTGTCCTTCCAAATGCAGGAGCAGTACTCAATGCCGTACTCGGTCTTCCCGGCAACAATCGATTCATCTTCGGGGCAAACATAGTAGGAGTGGACAAGGTAGAAGAACGCTCCATTCTCGATCCCCTCGAACATTGGACAGTCCGGTTGGGCTTCGATGATACGGTTCCAACCAATCTGCGGAACCTTCAATTCCTTGGGCAGGTCGAAGCGCTTAACCGTGCCGGGGAAAATTCCCAGTCCTGGAACCCCTGGTGATTCCTCGCTGGAGTCGAACAACGCCTGCAGGCCAAGACAAATCCCCATGAACGGCTTGCCCGCCTGCACCCACTCCTTGATGGCCGCCACAAAATCGTGCTCGACGAGATGCCCCATGCAATCGCCAAAGGCACCTACGCCGGGCAACACCACGGCACGGCAGGAATCCATCTCCTGCTTGCGGGTAATGATTTTCGCGTCAAGCCCCAGAAACCGGCACGCGTTCGAGACGCTTCCGAGATTCCCCATTCCATAGTCGATTATGCCGATCATTTTAATATCCAGATTGAGTGTTTACGGAAAACAAAGATGTCGGACGCCGTCGGACGCGTCAAGCCGTACATTCCACCCAAGATGGAATGGCAATGAAACATCCCCATGCACTACGACCTCCCCGAACTTGAAGAAGACCTGATGGTTGTAAGGGAAACCGAGTGATTGTCGTCAGCGACACCTCGCCGATCACTGCACTGCTCACCATTCAACGCTTTCCCCTTCGGGCATGCGCGTCAACCTAAGCTATTTTAAACCATATACAAACCCACAAGTCGGTGTAGCGCGTGCTTCCCGTCTGCGGGCCACGTGAGTCACGTTCCACGTGCCAACGTGGTCACGTGAAGCGCGCTTTTCGCAAGAATGTCCATTTTCAAGCTCTGCGGGCTCCATCGGAATGGAAGCCCGCGCTACATCTGGATTGGAAAGCCCGCTTCCTTTCGGAATTTCGCATGTTTTCGAAGACCAACCCTCTTAGGTTGACGCGTATGCCCTGCGGGGTGAAGCGTTACTCTACACCGTTGATTGCTGATCCAAGGTGTAGTGTGGGGAACGCTTCATCCCGAAGGAGCCATGAGCACAGCGAAATGATAATTTGCGGAGCAAATACGAGCTGTGCGAGTGGTTCAAGCGTTGTTCGCCAGAAGAGCGAATTTGATGGAGATGAAGCCGTCGGGACTACCCCTTCAACACGCCCAACGGCAACAACTTCACCACCGGCTCGATCAGATCCAGCTCGGCCTCGATCACCTGATCGATATCCTTGTAGGCCTGCGGCGCTTCGCCGAGGTCGAGCATGCCCGCACCTTTCCTGCCGCGCCCGCGCATGGCGTGCCAACCAGAAAAGACGATCCCCTCCATCGCCTTGTCGCATTCCTCCCGGCTCAAGGTGCGGGAGGCAGCCATGCGCCCCATCGTCCGCCCCGCCCCGTGGGAACAGGAGGCAAACGACTCGGCGTTCCCCTTGCCGCGGACAATGAAGGAAGGCGTGCCCATGCTGCCGGGGATAATTCCCATTTCACCCTCCTTCGCGGAGGTTGCCCCCTTCCGGTGAACCCAGACGCTTTCCCCGAAATGCTCCTCCAAGGCAGCATAGTTGTGGTGGATGTTGATTTCCCGCATCATTCCCATACCTTTAAAGGTGTGGGAAACGACCTCCTTGAAAACCGACATCATCCGGGTGCGATTTTCGAGCGCATAGTCCAGCGCAAGGCTCATTTCGCGAATATAGGCCTGCCCCGCCTCGCTTTCGGTCTCAAAAAAGGCCAGATCTCCGAGTTGGGGAGTTTTCTTCAAGGCAATACGGTGGTGGTGCTCCGCAATGCGGTAGCCGAGATTGCGCGAGCCGGAGTGAAGCATGAGCCAGACGTTTCCATCATCGCCCGCCTGGATTTCAATAAAATGGTTGCCGCCGCCCAGCGAGCCGAGGTTCTTGAACGCCAACTCCCGCGCCCGGCCATCCAACCAATCCGGAAGCTCGCCGAACCGTTCCCACCGCTGTGGCTGCTTGTGGCAGTGTCCCTCGCCGAGCGGAACTCGCCGCTTTACCTCTTCCAGGCATTTGGAGATCTGGCCACGGGAGAGTTTCGCCACGGGAAAATCCGTTTGCACCGCGCACATGCCGCAGCCAATATCCACGCCGACCGCGTTGGGGATGACGGCATCCTCGCAGGCCGCCACGCCGCCGATCGGCATACCGTAGCCCACATGGCAGTCGGGCATCAGTGCCACATGCCGGAACACCTTCGGGTGGCTTGCCAGATTCGCCGCCTGATCCAGGGCGCCCTTTTCAACCCGTTCGCACCACGACTTGACCGGCAGTTTCCCAAGGTCTGGATTCTCCCACTGCATGGGGCAAGCGAAACATGGCCACCCCTTGCAATCAACCGTTAAAGTTGTAATTACAATTTCATCAACAGGGTGCTAAAAAGGCTCATCGCGATCCAGAACGGATCGAGAGAGACGTATTGCGAGATGACCTCCATGGCTTTGGATCTCCCGCTTAATAGGGGCCAAGAAACCTTTCCCCATTAAAATGAATTAGGTGGTCGGGTGCATCGGCAACCCATACTTCCGTTTCCCACGAAATCACGCCCAGATATTTCGCCATAAGACTTCTGTCGGGAAATGCGGTAACATATACAATGCCCGGTTTAACCGATGGGAATAGATCTGCCAACTCTGCGTGCCTCTTGGCATCCACCGGTCCGTGGCTTGTTACGGATTCGATCAAGACAAGCCATCCCTTTTCGGGATAGAAAACGATGACGTCGGGCATCTTGCCGTGTTCTTCGGTTGCACAACCCAGTTCGTCCATTCGCTCTTTGCTACAATAGGCAAACTTTTCCTTCGTATCGCCGATATACAGCACTTCGGCGGCAGGGGTATAGCGTGGGCAAAACTGCTCGATAATCGCCTTCACAAGCGTGTTGTGCTTGCCGGGGGAAAGCAGAACCTCCGCCCCGTCACCAAAATCTACGGGAACTTGCTCCATATCTCGCACTGCTGCATATTGCTCTTTCAACGCCGGAACTTTCTCCAAATACCCTTTTAGACCTGAATCCCATGCATCCGTAGCATACTTCCCGAAAAGCAGCTTCGCATTTTCCTCCAACTGATAGCACCACTTCGGACTATTGGTTGCGCGAGAGGGGTCATCCGGGTTTTCCCGAACCAATCCAGCCTGAACAAATTGGTGCATCGTCTGGCGCCGGAAAGTCTCCCGGGTGTTGGGTGCGTAGTTGACTCCGTAATGTTCCCGGCAAAAATCCATTATAGACGTGATTCCTTTTTGAGGGGATCCGACCGACGACCACTCATCTTCGGGCACAAGCCCAGCCAGTGCCAGCAAAGTCAGCGCCGAACGTTCATTTTGCTGTTCCTTCGGAAGACCCAGTGCTTTCAGAATGGTCAAGGCCTCTTTGATCTTCTGTTTTATCTTTCTTTTACTGGGTCGTTTTTTTGGTGCCATCCTGTTTGCCTCCGCTTCCACCAATTCATCGATCATATGCTGATCACCAGCCACTTTCGCAGATACTCGCCCCCACTGTTTCAGGGTGTCCACATGTGGATATCGTAGCCGTTTCAAATCTCCGGCATTAACTTGGGTGTGTCCACTGAAAAGCCTGAAATACATGTCCACCAAAGTGGAGTTCAGGAATAGCGCCAACCCCTCCACTACACCATCAGGCAATCCAAGCCCATTCGCATGATAGACATTCAAATGGTTTTCAAACCCAACCGAGCCTTCCATTCTGCACACCGATGCCATGATCCTGCGCGGCTCTTCTTTGGCGGAAAACCGCTTAACCAAGACATAGTTCCCGGGAGGGAATAAAAGGGATTCGGTTGCTTCGCACTCTTCAATAAACTGGGCTTTCCTAAATTCCTTTTTTGGATGCTCAGTCCCTCCGTCCTTCATGTGGCCAGGATAAAACAAAGGTGCGGTTTTTCTATCTGGCTCCATATGCAGGAACTCTTTTGCCCGGAAATCAACAACCCGTCCGGTTGAAAGCCCTATTCCCAAATCCTCAAAACGGCAAGGAAGTGCGTTCATCTGCTCGACAACTCCTTGGTCAAAATCGTTAACCGCAATGTGAATGATTTTCTCCCTGCTTTTCATGTCCACAACCTGCGCAAAATCCACCCCGCGGCTCGTCAGCAAATCCCACCCCGAGCCACTGCTGCACGAAACGACAACCCGATCTGGTTCCCGCCCTTTCACAAGGTTGAAAATAATATTTTCCTGCAAAACGTCATCATCGGAAAAAGTCTGGTTCCGCTGTTCAAAAACATGGATTCGGCGAAGTGCAGTCTGTCCAAGAATATATTTCCGAAAGGGGATGAAGTAGGAACCGTTGCAAAAACTACGGGGAGTAATCGCAACCAGCTCGCCGCCATTCCCCAACCATTTTATCGCCAGCGCAGTAAAAGCGGAATACAGGTTCCCTGTTTCAATCCCCAGAGAGCTTAAGGCCCTTCGTTGCTCGGATCGGCTTCCGATCTTCTTGTAGGGCGGATTCAATATGGCATGGGTGTAGGATCGGGGTTCGGTCTCGAACAAACCATTTTCAAAATGCCGGCGGGTATGGAGTATGAAGTCTTCGGCAATTATTTCTGCAGTAAACTCCACCCCTGACTCATGGCAATAGCTCCGGCAAATATTCAAGGTCACTTCCAGATAGCTTCGAACAAACGGATCAATTTCAAATGCGGCAACCTCGATGGACTTCGGTGGAACAGGCAGTCCAACCAACCTCATTATGAAAGCTGCCGTCAAAGAACCAATCCCGGCTCCGGGATCAAGTATCCGGATGTGTTCAACGGAAACCGACTCAACCATCTCCACCATGAATTCGGCAATATTCGATGGCGTGAAAAACTGGCCGAGCTGGGATTGCCGCTTGGAGCTAATCTGTCGTGAAACGTCCAATCTCCGATAATCCAGTAGCCCCATCAAGCCGATGGTCTTGTTATCCAGATATGCAACCCCGGGTTCCCGCACTTGATTCACGACTTGGTCAAAATTCGAGGGGGTTCCCATTTCCGCATACACTTTCGACAGCAAACGTTCTTGAGTCAGCGTCTGGGGGGAAACTCCGTAGAAGGTTGCAAGGTCATTGCACTGTTCCTGCGTAGGTAACCGGACATTCCGTTCCACTTTGCTCAAAAGCGATACGTCCAAGCGAATAGCAGTAGCCACTTCTTTCAGGGTTAATCCTGCCTCTTCCCGCAACGAGCGCAGATTTGAACCAATGGTTTTGAATGGCTTTCCGCTATTGGACATATTTTGTCCAATAACATGTCTGGCTACCCGCTGGCAAGAGTATAGGAACAAAAATACTGTCCGGCCATCCGCTAGGCCCCGATCCTGCCCTTGCTCGACGGAATCCGGTCGAGGGATCGGGGATCGGAACCGCACGCCATGCGCAGGGCGCGGGCGGCGGCCTTGAAGATCGCCTCGATGCAGTGGTGCAGGTCTTCGCCAAACT
>JBDLHZ010000006.1:0-22974 GCA_039715135.1 Verrucomicrobiota bacterium | reverse complement strand
CCCGAAAACCACCCCAACTGGGACAAGCAAAAACTTGATGGCAAGCTGCCGGAGCAAGGCCTCGGCCTCAAGCTCTTCCAGAATGCGGTGAATCACATTGTAGACGAGTGCTTTCACGTTCCACGTGCCAACGTGGTCACGTGAAAGCACTCGTCTACGTTCGAGGAATCGTGGTGCGCAGGACGGTGGCATTTCCGGCGAGCGTGTAGGCGGGCAGGGCAGCTGGTACCAAAACCGATGTTCCTGCCGGGGCGGACAAGTTGCCGTCTTCCCATTCGATGATTGCTTCACCTTCCGCGACGAATAGCGCATGGAAGGTTTTCCCGTTCATGGGCACTTCGAGCGGGGCGGTGAAGGTTAGCTTTTCGAGCTGGAAATATTCGCACTTCAAGACTTCCACACCTTTAAAGGTGTGGGAATCGACCAGTACCTCCGGCTCGACGAGAGGGTTTTCGTGGTCGTTCCAGTTGATGACATTGATGGCCTGCTCGATGTGCAGTTCGCGCGGCTTGCCGGCGTTGCCCATACGGCCCCAGTCATAGAGTCGGTAGGTGGTGTTGGAATTTTGCTGGATTTCGAGAATCAGGCAGCCTTCGTCGATGGCGTGCACACAGCCGCCGCGCACAAACACGGCGCTCTCCTTTTGAACGGGAACCGGACGCATGGTGTCGCCGCTGGTGCCATCCGCGACCGCCTGCCGGAAGCTTTCCTTGGTGACGCCGGGGTTAAGGCCGCAGTAGACCTGGGTGGGGTTGTCGCCGAGCAGGTACCACATTTCGGTCTTGGCCTCGCCGCCAAATTTCGCGGCGGTTTCATCATTGGGATGCACCTGCACGCTGAGCTTTTGCTTGGCGTCGATCAGCTTGATGAGCAGGGGAAAACTGGTTCCTTCAACGGAAGTGCCCATGATTTCCTGCGGGTTTTCTTCGAGGATTTCGCGGATGGTTTTTCCGGCGAGCGGGCCGTTGGAAACAATACTCATGCCGTCGTCGTGGTCGGAGATTTCCCACGATTCGGCGATTATGCCGTTCGGTGCCTCGCGATGGAAGGTTTCGGGAATGCGTGTTCCGCCCCAGAGATAGTTCTTGTAGACGGGTTCGAAGGTTAGTGGATAGATATTGTATTTCATTTTTATTGTTTAATTCTTCTTCGTGGCTCCGTGCCTCTGTGTGAGACAATTCATTAAAGGGATGATTTGGATTCAAATCAACTCCTGTTTGTGGCTCAATGCGCGGCATGGAGCAACCGCGCAACAGCAAGCCAAACCGGGATCGGTGGGATATGGACAAGGTCCGCTTCCATCTTGAAAAGCCGCCCGCCCCGAACCGGGACATCCTCGGCATTGACGACATCCTGAAAGATGTCGTGGCGGGATTGGAGCAGCCCGTGCAAGAAAACATCCTGATGCTGCGCAAGGCCTGGCCAAAACTGGTGGGTGCCCAGATTGCCAAGCACAGCGAGCCGGGATTCATCAAGGAGTTCGCGCTCCATGTCTTCGTTGATCATCCGGGGTGGATGCCCGAGCTGGAGCGCATCAAGGGAATGCTTCTGAAAAAACTGCAATCCCGCTACCGGGAACTGCGCATCCGCAAGCTAAACTTCCTGCTTGAGCACAAGTGATGAAAGAATACGGGTTTGCTACTTTCCGAAGCCTTGATTTCTCGCTGAACCGTCTCCGCTTCACTGCGACGGAACTACGAAGATACGCTTCCTATGTAGTTCACTCGCAACGCAGTGAAGAGTGACTCAGGGAGAAGACCCTGTTTTCGGCTGAAAGCGACTGACATGAAACAAAAAAAGCCCGCCATGATGACGGGCTTTTCAGCTTTATGAGCCTTTTGTCTACGCACCAAGCTGGTAGCGGACATAGCGCTTAATGGTGATCGTGTCGCCGAGCTCCTTGGCTTTTTCGGCCACGAAGTCGGTGATGGACACCTTGTCGTCCTTGACGAAGCCCTGCTCGACAAAGCAGATCTGCGAGTAGAACTTGTTGATCTTGCCCTTGAGGATATTCTCCATGATGTTTTCCGGCTTGCCTTCGAGCTGCTTGCGGAAGATATCCTTTTCAGACTCGACGGTTTCGGCTGGAACTTCGTCGCGAACCAGGTATTCCGGCGCGGCGGCAGCCACGTGGAGGGTCAGGTCCTTGGCGAGTTCCTTGTAGACCGGATTGGAGAGGGTCTCGCTGTTTTCACAGCCGAGTTCCACCAGAACACCAACCTTGCCGCCCATGTGGATGTACGAGGCAATGGAACCGGTTCCTTCAACGTCCAATTTGGCGTTGCGGCGGAACTGGATCTTTTCGCCGATGGTGGCCATCTTGGATTCGACCTTGTCGGCAACGCCTTCGGCCATCTTGTCCGACTCGTAGTCGAGTGCTTCGCCGCGCAACTCGGCAACGAAGGCCTGGAAGTCTTCGTTGCGGGTAACGAAGTCGGTTTCGCAGTTGACTTCGATCATCGCTCCGCTTTGTGCATCGGCGGTAACGATTGCTTCAATCTTGCCTTCCTTGGCTTCCTTGCTGGCGCGCTTGGCGGCAACGGCGGCACCCTTCTCGCGAAGGATTTTGATGGCGCCGTCGAAGTCGCCGCCGGCTTGTTCGAGTGCCTTTTTGCAGTCTGCGATGCCGAGGCTTGTAGCGTCGCGCAACTCTTTGATCATACTGGTTGTAATAGCCATGGTTTTGATTCTCCTAAATTAAGCGTCTTCCTTTTTATCTTCCGCCTTCGCCGGGGCTTCCTCCTTCGCTGAAGCATCGGCGGACACGTCGGTTTTTTCCTCTGCGGGGGCGGTTTCTTCGGCGGGAGCCTCTTCCTTCACTTCCTCCACAGGAGCTTCCTCTGCAACCGGAGCTTCTTCCTTGACCTCTTCGGCGGCAGCAGCTTCTTCCTCCTTGGCGGCCTTGGCCTCTTTTTCGGCCTTGGCTTTCTTGGCGGCGGCAGCCTTCTTCTTGGCAGCGGCTTTCTTTTTCTTCTCCTCTTCGGCCTTCTTCAGGGCCTCTTCGTCTTCGGCAGGAACTTCTTCCTTGGCCTCTTTAGCAGGGGATTCTTCCGCCTTCGCCGGGGCTTCCTCCTTCGCTGAAGCTTCGGCGGACACGTCGGCCTTGGATTCTTCCTTGGCTTCGGGGGCTTCCTCGACAGCCGGCGCCTTAGCGGCGGCTGTTTCCTTCACTTCCTCCTTGGCCGGCTCGGCTTCCTTGGCGGCTTTGGCATCGGCCTTCTTTTTGGCGTCAGTCTTCTTCTTCTGCTCTTTGATCTTCTTCAGCACCTCTTCGCGCTTCTTCTTCTCTTCGGCTTCCTTCTTCTGGCGCTCTTCGCGGGCAATGCGGGCCTTTTCGCGTTCTTCGGCCTCGGCCTTTTCGCGGGCGTCCTTTTCGGCCTTGGCTTTGGCGGTATAGATTTCGTACGCCTCCTTGATGGTCTCGCCAATCGTTTCGGCAATCAGGCCAATGGAGCGGAGCGAGTCGTCGTTGCCCGGGATCGGGTATTCGACTTCGTCCGGGTCGGTGTTGGTGTCGACCAGTGCCACGATCGGAATATTCAAGCGATGCGCTTCGGCGATCGCGAGCTTTTCGCGGTTGAGGTCCACGACGAACATGGCACCCGGTTTCTTTTCCAGGTTGGCGATGCCGGTCAGGTTGCGCTCAAGCTTGTTTTTCTCGCGGCGAAGAACGGATACTTCCTTCTTCAGCAGCTTTTCCATGGTTCCATCCTCTTCCATTTTCTGAAGCTCGCGCATGCGGGCAACCGAGGAGCGGATGGTTTTGCTGTTGGTCAGCATGCCGCCAAGCCAACGGTGGATGACGTAGGGCTGGTCGACGCCTTCGGCGGTGTCCTTGAAGATTTCGCGTGCCTGTTTCTTGGTGCCGACGAACAGCACCTTGTCGCCGCGCAGGACCACGTCGTTCAGGAAGGTTTTCGCCAGCTCGAGCTGCGAAAGGGTTTTGTTCAGGTCGATGATGTATATCCCGTTCTTGGCGCCGTGGATATAGCGCTTCATTTTGGGATTCCAACGTTTGGTCTGATGGCCGAAATGCAGGCCTGCGTCGAGCAGATCCTGTACGCCAACGGTTTTAGCAAATGCTTCTGCCATTTTACCTCTCCTTATGGTTTAACTATTAATAAACAATCCGCTTTGACACACCACGAGGTCAGGTGGCCTTCGCTTCCAACCGGAACCTGCCGGTTGATTAAGGCGCGCAATATACGGATCACCCTGCCGCCTCGCAAGGATTATTTCCTGTTTTTCCTTTCTTGGACGAGAGCCGGAATTGTATGTTTTGTATTCTTGTTCGCACGCTTCCATGTAACGGGTGGGATCACGTGAATAAGAATTTTTAAAATGAATAGCCGTAAAAACAAATTGGCGGGAGTGGGCAAGGGTGCGCCCAGCGCGGTGGTGCTGAGTATCCTGATCCATGCCGCACTCTTCCTGCTGGCCGGAACGCTGGTGGTTTTCACGGTGGTGAAGAAGGAGGAACAAAAGTTCGAGCAGCCCAAGGTGGCAGAACGGCCGAAGATGAAGCTTAAGAAGCCGAAGGTGAGGGTGAAGAAAACCTCCATGCCCAAGTCGACCACGCGCATTGTCACAAAAATGAACCGCGCTAGCATGCCCGACATCCAACTGCCGGAGATGTCCGGCATGGGCGAGGGGCTTGGCGGCGATTTCGGCGGCTTCGACATGATGCCCGACCTCGGTGAGATCAGTGTGTTCGGGAATACGCAATCGATCGGGAACGATTTTGAAGGGGTGGTCTACTCCCTTCTTTACGACCGCAAGGGCGGCACGGTTCCAATGGGGCCGGACATGTTTCGGGAAGTGCTGCGGAAATATGTGCTTAGCGGCTGGAAGGATTCCGTCCTTGCGCGCTACTACCGCCTACCGAAAAAACTATACAGTACCTATATCCTGGTGCCGCCGATTCCCACGGCGATGGCACCGGGGCTTTTCGGGGCTGATGGTTTGGAAGACTACTACCTTTTCGTGAAATACGAGGGCAAGCTGGTTCACAAGGAGGATATCAGGTTTCGGTTCTGGGGGATTGGCGATGCCTATATCTTTGTCAACGTAGGAGGTGAGGAGGTGTTGTTGAGCACTTGGCGTCCCCTCCATGCAGGATATTTCGACTGGTGGCAGAGCAGCGCGGGGGGCGATAGAACCTATATCCTTGGCAACCAGCGCATGGTGGTGGGCGACTGGATCGATCTTAAGGCCGGTGAACCGGTTGATATGAAGGTGCTTTTTGGCGAATGGCATGGCGGCTACGTTTCAGGTATGCTGTTGGTGGAGGTTGACGGGGTTGAATATCCGCGCGGCAGGCACAACGGACCTTTGTTGCCTATATTCAAGACTGCAGAGCTGTCGTGGGATTCCCTTACCGAGATTAGCCGCTTCCTCGCCGAGGACGAATGTTCACTCACCAACGGGCCGGTGTTCAACGACTATTATTCAACTTCGGCTTTGCCTGCAGTGGTTGAAGCGGACACTCCGGAATCCGGGGAGGAACCTTCGGCGCCGGCCGCTGTCGAAAATGCGGTGCGCCAATGGACGCTGGTTGACGGGCGCTCGGTGGAGGCCGAATTCGTGACCGAAATCGCCGGAAAGGCGATTCTGAAAAACATGAAAGGCAAACAGATCAGGATTCCGATGGAACAACTCTCGGAAACCGACTGCTCGCACATCCTGCTCTCTATCGCGCCCACGCTGGACATCAACTTTGCGAAAACGTCGCGGCAGAAAAGGTTTGGCGATACAAGAAACGCAAAACCGCCGGCGGCGCGTGCAAATCTATACACCTTTTCCGCCCAGATCAAAAAGACCTCCACGCGACCCTACGACTTCGGTCTCTCGGCGGAATTCTTCGTTGTCGGCAACGAGTTCGGAGGAGATAAAAGAATGCTGCTGGATTACCAGAAGGCCGATTTCACGCTGGCGGAGGAAAATGATTACGGGTTCAAGTTTAGCGGGAAACCCGTGGAGTTGATCGATTATCATATGAACAGCGAACGCAAAGGGAAAAAGTACAGAGGGTTCCTGGTGGTCGTCAAGGACAGCCGCGGCGAGGTCATCGCCTATAAAACCCCTAGCGAAAACCTCTACCGCAATCTCGACAATTTGCGGAAGCTGAAGGTAGGTTGGTATTTCGACAAGCAATGTGTCCGGTGTCTTCCAACGCCGCCAAAACCCTTCGCTAGTGTTGGAAACAACTAGGGCCTGTTAATAAATAACCAATGAGTCACAAAGGTATTCCCGAGCAACTTTCTCGGATTTGAATGGAGGATTTATGAAACCGTTTAAGATTGCAGGACAATTCGATGTGGCGGGGCGGATCGCGAGTATGCGGCCGACGGGAAGCGGAAACGTGAACGATACCTACCTCGCGGTATTCCGCACCCATTTTTCCGAAGAGCGTATCATTGTCCAGCGGATCAACAGCCATGTGTTCGCCAATCCGGAATGGATCATGGAAAACCTGAGCATCCTCACCAACCACTACCACAAGCAGTTGCTGGCCGAGAGCGATACCGCCGACCGCATCTGGCAGTTGCCGCGCATTGTTCCGTGCCGCGACGGGCAGGATTTCTTCCGGGATGAAAACGGCGAATTTTGGCGGGCGCTGACGCTCATTGCCTCTGCAAACTCCTTTGATATTGCCCAGAGCGAGAAGCACGCCTACGAGGTGGGAACCGTGCTCGGACAATTCCACCGGCTTGTTTCCGGCATGAACCCGCTGAGCCTGCGCGACACCTTGCCCGGATATCACGAAACCCCGAAATACCTCGAGCAGTACGACGCCGCCATGCAAGGGCCCGACGCCAAGGACCTCATCGAAAGCTCGATCGAAGTCCGCACCCTGTGTCGCTTTGTCGAGGATCGCCGCGAGTTTGCACATGTCCTGCAAAACGCCCTTGAAGCGGGGGAGCTGCAAACGCGCCTCATCCACGGCGATCCCAAGGTCAGCAACATTATGATTGACGACGACACGGGCAAGGGAACCGCCATCATTGATCTCGACACGGTTAAGCCCGGCCTTATCCACTACGATTTCGGTGATGCCCTCCGGTCGCTCTGCAACCGCGAAGGGGAGGAGACCACCGACCTTGCAAAAATCTCCTTCGATCTGGACTATTGCGAATCCTTTGTGCGCGGATACATGACCCACGCACGGGAGTTCCTGACCGACAACGACAAGAAATACCTCTACGACTCCATCCGGCTCATTACCTTCGAGCTTGGGTTGCGCTTCTTCCACGACTATCTGGCGGGAAATATCTATTTCAAGGTGACTTCGCCGGAGCAAAACCTCCAGCGCGCGCAAGTGCAGTTCCGTCTCTGCGAAAGCATCGAAACGCGCAAGCGTCAAATCAACGAGGTTTTGAAGCAAGCGATCAATGGGTAGTGGAAATCGCTTGCCATTACTACGGGTTTGAGTAGGTTGCCCGCTCTCCTACGCAACGGGCTACGGCCGGTTGCAAGGGATCTAAACACAATCTGAAGGTTTCGTTGAACGGAACGGAGGAGACCATGGAAACACGTCTAGGCTTTGTTGGCCTGATTATCGAGGATCGCGAGAAAAACGCGGCAAACGTCAATACGCTGCTGTCCGAATTCGGCGACATCATCCTTGCGCGCACCGGCGTGCCGTGCCCTAGGCGCAATTGCTCGGCCATCACGCTCGTGATCGACGCCACCACCGACCAGCTCGGTTCCCTGACCGGGCGACTGGGCCGTGTACACGGCGTATCCGTCAAATCGATGCTGAGCAAGGCGCCGGCAAAATGAAAACGCGCACCGAAAAGGATTTTCTCGGAAAGATGCAAATCCCGGCCGATGCGCCATGGGGCATCCATACCGCCCGGGCATTGGAAAACTTTCCAATTCCCGGAAGCCCTGTCCCGGCTTCGCTCGTTTCCGCGCTAGTGCAGGTAAAGAAAGCCTGTGCCCTCGCCAACAAGGAGTTGGGGTTTCTTTCTGTTGAAAAAGCTGATGCAATAATCAGTGTGTGCGAGACGGATTGGTCGAATAAGTCCTATACGTCCGATTTTCCTTCCTTGCAGGGCGGAGCCGGCACTTCAACCAACATGTTCATCAACGAACTCATTGCGAACAAGGCGGGCAAGGGCATCCATTCCATCGAAGACGTCAATCTCCACCAATCCACCAACGATGTCTATCCGACAGCCGTCAAGGTCGCCGCCATTTATGGCCTGCGCAAACTGGCTGAAAAGGTCGAGACCTTGCAAGGCGCTTTCCAACAGTTGGAGAAAAAGTTTGCACATATTCCGACCATTGGGAAAACCGAAATGGTAGAAGCCGTGCCGCTGACCCTTGGCGCGGAGTTTGGTGCGTTTGCCGAAGCCTTTGCCCGCGACCGCTGGCGCACCTTCAAGTGCGAGGAACGCCTGCGTGTGGTCAACCTCGGCGGCACCGCCGTCGGTACCGGTCTGACCGCTCCGCGCAGCTATATTTTCCTCGTCACCGACAAGCTGCGCGAAGTGACCGGACTGGGGTTGAGCCGGGGCGAAAACCTTATTGACCAGACTGCCAACGCCGATGCATTTGTCGAGGTTTCCGGCATTATGAAGGCCTGCGCCACCAACCTGCTTAAGATTTGCGGCGACCTGCGGTTGCTGCACATGAACGGCAAGATCAAGCTGCCCGCCGTGCAGGCCGGTTCGTCGATTATGCCCGGCAAGGTCAATCCGGTCATTCTTGAAAGCGCCATGCAGATTGGAATCAAAGTTCAGGCCAACGACTTTATCGTTACCGAGTGCGCCTCGCGCGGTTCGTTGCAGATCAACGAATTCATGCCGTTGCTCGCCTCCGCATTGCTCGAATCGATGGAGCTGCTCGGCGCGGCCTGTGAAATGCTTTCCAGGCACGCGGAAGGCATCGAGGCCGACGAAACCGAGTGCGAGCGGAAGTTCAATGCCTCGGTTGAAATTGTTACGGCATTCCTGCCGACCATCGGCTACGACCGCGCTACGGAGTTGGTCGAGACGTTCAAAAAAACCGATCGCACTGACTTTAAGAACTATCTGGTTGAGGAACTCGGCGAAGATGTGGTTGAGAAAACCCTCTCATCACAAAACCTGATGGCACTGGGACACCGCTAATGCAAAAGACTCCGAAAAGCTTAAGATTGCACATCGCGTTGTTCGGAAGAACCAACGTGGGCAAGTCCAGTTTCCTGAACCTGATTGCGGGGCAGGATGTGGCGATTGTTTCGCCGCAGCCCGGCACGACGACGGATGTGGTGGAAAAGCCGATGGAGCTGCTGCCAATCGGGCCGGTTGTTTTTCTCGACACCGCTGGACTGGACGACACAACGACGCTTGGTAAAAAGCGCATCGGTAAAACCGAGAAGGTGTTCGATCGCGCCGATGTGATCCTGCTCCTGCATGAGGGCGGCCAAACAACCGAATTCGAGCAGTCGGTGGAAGCCCGGGCGGAAGTGAAGAAGATTCCCGTCATCAAAATCGCGAATAAGTCCGACCTGTCCGACTTGTCCGACTGGTCAGGCCTTTCCTGCAACTCGACCGACCTGGCCTCGCGCGATCATGTGCTGGCCACGCTCAAGACCGAACTGTTGCGCGTCTGCCCCGACGAGTTCATCACCCCGCCGCCGCTGATGGGCGATCTGGTAAAGCCGGGCGGGCTGGCGATGCTGATCGTTCCGATCGATTTGCAGGCGCCGAAAGGGCGCTTGATCCTGCCGCAGGTATCGACGATCCGCGACGCGCTCGACAACGATGCGGCGACGCTGGTCTGCAAGGAGCGCGAATATGCCCACATGCTCTCCATCCTGAAGCAGAAGCCGGACATGGCGATCTGCGACTCGCAGATGGTGCTGAAAATGGTGGCGGATACGCCGCCGGATATTCCCTGCACCACCTTCTCGATCCTGTTTGCCCGGCTGAAGGGGGATTTGAGGAAGTTTGCCATGGGCGCGGCAAAGATCGATAGGCTGGCACCGGGCGACAAGGTGCTCATTGCCGAATCATGTTCCCACCATGCGTTGGAGGACGATATTGGGCGGGTGAAAATCCCGCGCTGGCTGCGGCAGTATGTAGGGGTGGATGTGCAGATAGATGTCTATTCCGGCCGTGACTTTCCGGACAACCTGTCCGAATACAAGCTGGCGGTGCAGTGCGGCGGGTGCATGCAGAACCGCCGCGAAGTGCTTTCGAGAATCGAAAAATGCGAATTGGCCGGTGTGCCGATCACAAACTATGGAATGTGCATTGCCCAAACACAGGGGGTTCTGCAGAGAGTGTTGTCTCCGTTTCCCGCCGCATTACTGGCTTACGAAGAGGAAGAAAAATGAAACGTGGACTACCAACTGTAAACACCGAAGGTGTAGCGAGCTTCATCCCGGACGATGAGATTTTCGACTGGCTGGAAAAAACAAAGAACCCGGCGCCGGAGCGGGTGCGGGAAATCATCCAGCGCTCGCTCGACAAGAATCGGTTGGAGCCGGAGGAGATGGCGACCCTGATCAATGCCGACTCGCCGGAGATGGCCGAGGAAATCTTCGAGGGTGCACGTGAACTGAAGCGCCGCATCTACGGCAACCGCATCGTGCTGTTTGCTCCGCTCTACGTCGGAAACGAGTGCGTGAACAAGTGTGAATATTGCGGCTTCCGCGCCGACAACACCGAAGTACACCGCAAGACGCTGCTGAGCAATGAATTGGTGGCTGAGGTGGAGGCCTTGGAGGATCTGGGGCACAAGCGCCTGATCATGGTCTATGGCGAGCATCCGAAATACGATGCGCAGTATATCCACGATACCGTGGAGGAGGTCTACAAGGTCAAGAAGGGTGCTGGGGAGATCCGGCGCGTAAACATCAATGCCGCGCCGCTGGATGTCGAGGGCTTCAAGACCGTGAAGAAGGCCGGGATCGGCACCTACCAGATTTTCCAGGAAACCTATCATCGCGAAACCTACGAAAAGGTTCACGCGGCGGGTCCCAAGTCAAACTTTCTTTGGCGACTGAGCGGCCTTGATCGCGCGATGGAGGCGGGGATCGACGACCTTGGCATCGGCGCACTGCTCGGTCTCTACGACTGGCGTTTCGAGACCATGGCGTTGCTCTACCACACGATCCACTTGGAGGAGCGGTTCAAGGTGGGGCCGCATACGATTTCGTTCCCCCGGCTGGAGCCGGCGGTCGGCACGGATATCAACAAGATTACCGAAGAATATGCAGTGTCGGGTTATGACTTCAAGCGCCTCGTCGCGATCCTTCGCCTTGCGGTTCCATATACCGGCCTGATCCTGACCTGCCGCGAGACGACCGAGCTGCGCAACGAAATGCTCTCGTTCGGCGTTAGCCAGATCGATGGCGGTTCGAGCATCGGGGTAGGGTCGTATTCCGAGGAGGATCCCGAAGCCTTCAAGAAAAGCCAGTTCCTGCTGGGCGACAACCGCAGCCTGGACGAAGTGATCCGCGAGCTGTGCGATGCCGGCTTTATTCCGTCTTTCTGTACCGGGTGCTACCGCAAGGGGCGCACGGGTGAGCATTTCATGGAGTTTGCCATTCCCGGATTCGTGAAACGTTTCTGTACGCCGAACGCCGTCCTTACCTTCCTGGAATACCTGAACGACTATGCCACCGGCGAAACGCTGGAGGCCGGATTGCGGCAGATCGGCCGCGAACTGGAAGGCATGCCGGAGGGCAAGGCCAAGAAAGAACTCGAAGAGCGCATGGAGCAGGTGCGCGCCGGTGAACGCGATCTGTACTTTTAGAATATCGAATAACGAACAAGGAATCTCGAATGTCGAAGGTTAACTCAATCTTGAAGAAGGCGAGGCGGAAGGAAGAGCTTTCCGTGGAGGAGGTGACGGCATTGCTGTCGATCACCGACAAGGACGAGCTACAGGCCTTGTATGACTGCGCCTACTTTATCAAAGAGCAGTATGTCGGGAAGGTGGCCTACTTCCGCGGGATCATCGAATGCAGCAACCTGTGCATTAAGGATTGCTACTATTGCGGTATCCGCAAGAGCAACAAGAACGTCGAACGCTTCGAGATGGACGAGGAGGAAATCTTCAAGGAGGCGGTCTGGGCCTACGAGGCCGATTATGGCTCCTGCGTCATCCAGTCGGGCGAGCGGCAGGACGAAGCATATGTTTCCATGATCGAACGGGTGGTGAAGCGGATCAAGGAGGCCACCAAGGGCAAGCTTGGCATTACACTGTCGCTCGGCGAGCAGGCCGAGGAAACCTACAAGCGCTGGAAAGATGCCGGGGCGCATCGCTATCTGCTGCGCATCGAAACCAGCAATCCGGAACTCTACGCCAAGATCCATCCGCCGGATCATAGTCTGGAGGAGCGCAAGGAGTGCCTTGCCAAACTTCGGCGCACGGGCTACCAGGTCGGAACCGGTGTGATGATGGGACTGCCCGGACAGACCATGGAGGATTTGGCGAACGATATCCTGTTCCTGAAGGAAATCGATATCGACATGGTCGGCATGGGACCCTATATCCCGCACTCCGATACGCCGATGGGGCAGGATATCCCTCCCTATACCGACGGGCAGAAAAAAGCGGCGCTTGAGCTTGGGCTGAAAATGATCGCCGTGACGCGCATCGTACTAAAGGATATCAACATTGCGGCGGCCACTGCGCTGCAGGCATTGGAATACACGGGGCGTGAACAAGGGTTGCGTTGCGGCGCCAACGTCATCATGCCCAATGTGACCGAAACCGGTTATCGCCCGAAATACCAGCTCTACGACAACAAGCCCTGCACCGATGAAAACTCATCCATGTGCCGTGGTTGCCTGGGCGGGCGCATCAAGGGCATTGGCGAAACCGTCGGGTTCAACGAGTGGGGCGACTCGCCGCATTTCCACAAGCGGACGGCGGGAAAGTAGACGAGTGCTACTCCGCTTTTTCCCAGACAATCGCGTTGGGATCGGTTTCCGCTTCGTCCTCCTCGGTTTCCGCGGATTCGGTTTCGGGGGCGGTCTTGTGCTGGAGAAGATGGGTGATGCCATCGATGGCGATGCCCAGCAGGGCGGTGGTCATGCTGTAAATGAGAAGGATGGTGCTTGCCCAAAAATCAAGGAAGTTGATGAGAGTTAGCGGGGCGAGGGCGAGAACCAGTGCCAAACGGGTAAAAGGGAGTTTCTTTGCCATGGGCCGCAAGATGTACGACAGAAGGACACCCATCGCAATTGCTGCGAGGACGGCAATCACTCCGCTTAAAAACTCTTTGATGATTTGGTCTGGGATGTTGATATTCATGCTCTGTCCGGCCTATTTCGGCATTTCTTCTGTGAAAACCGAAAACTAGCACTTCCCGAATCGAGTTTCCCAGCCAAAACGAACTCCCGTTGGCTCGACCCGAATCCCTGCCCGACTGCATGAGTTTAGCTGGCAGGTTGGTAGCCAGGCCGATAAATTCCTCGAGAAAAACAGCCGCCAGCTGGGTGAGCGCGTCACGGACTGGTTTGGCAGTTGTTTTTGATGAATTTCTTCAGATCTTCGATTTCATCATGGAGAACTTCCGTCTCCATGTTCTCAAGAATCTCCATTGACCGTATTTTGCGATACTTGCCGATCATGTGGGCGTTGTCGACCGCGACCAAGAATTTCTTTGTTGGTTTTTTGATTTCCTGGAGGAACTGCTGCTCGGCGGTCTTGCGGGCGGCGTCGTCCAGCGTGGCATCGGTCATGCGCAGGTAGCTTTCGATCGGGAACTTGGAGTCGATGCAGACCGTGCCGGTCGATTCCGGAGGGGAAGGAATACAGTCGTCGGCGCGTACGCCGTTGTCGAAGGTGTGCTGAAGGGAATCGCTGTTTTCCGGCATCGTGTTGGGAATAGGAGCCGAACGCTGAACCTCGTCGAACGCTTCGCGTGAACGCTGATCGGCCAAAACCCTCTGCAATGACTCCACTTTGCCGGAAAGCTCTACGATTCTTTCCTGCATTTCGTCAATCACCGCAAGGCGTTTCATGACATTAGTGGAAATTGAGGTGGTTTTCTCAAAATCCTTGTCAAGGCGCTCTTCGACTTTGCCGCTTGTTTTGCCCGATTGTTTCTCGTTGGTATCAACCAACTCCTTGACTCGCTCACCAATCATGTGAGTATTCTCGACCAAGACCCAGGACGTTGACACGAAAAGAACACCCATGATGATTAAGAGCGTGACCACCAAAAGGGTAAATTTATTCATCGCCTTTCCCCAGACAATTGCACCGGGATTGGATTCAACGGTTTCTTCTTCCTGTTTTACCGGGTTTTGAGCGGGCAGTGATTGTTCCTCAGGCATTAACAGATGTTTGATGCCGTCGATGGCGAGAGCCAGCAGGGTTGTGACCATGGCATAAACGAGGAGGGCGGTGCTGTTGCTGCTGTCAAGGAAGTTGATGAGACTCAGCGGGGCAAGGGCAAGAACCAGCCCCATGCGGATAAAAGGAAATTTCTTCGCGATTCCCCGCAGGATGAACAATAGAAAGGCTCCCACCGCAATTACTGCGAGGACGGCAATCACTCCGCTTAGAAACTCTCTGATGATTTGGTCTGGGATGTTGATGGTCATGCTCGGTCCGACCCATTCCGGCCTTTCTTCTACAGATGCCGCAGACTAGCACTTCCCGGATCGAGATTTCCAGTCAAAACGAACTCCCGTTGTTTCAGAACTTCCCAATCCCCGAAGATTGCGGCATATTGCTCCCCGATAACTGGAGGATTCGATGCTGACAACCGCACTACTTATTGCCGTACTCGCTATTTTGCTTGTTTTACTCCTGCTCCAGTTGACTGGATCGACCAGAATCAACACACGGTTGGACGAGTTTAATCGGCAGTTTAATGTCCAGGCCGAGCAGGGCGATGCGCGTATCCAGAAACTGATCGAAACCAGCGAGAAGCGGTTGGACGAAATCAGCGGCAAGGTCGAGGAGCGGCTCGACAAGGGATTCGAGAAAACCAGCAAGGTGTTTCAGGACGTGCTCAAGCGGTTGGTCGAGATTGACAAGGCGCAGGAGAAGATCGCCGAACTTTCCGGCAATGTGGTGTCGCTTCAGGAAGTGCTTTCCGACAAGCGTTCGCGCGGTGCTTTTGGCGAGGTGCAGCTTTCGGCCCTCATTTCGAACATGATGCCGGAAAACAGCTATTCCCTGCAGCACACCTTCGGCAACGGTGTGCGCGCCGACTGCGTCCTGTTCCTGCCCGAACCGACTGGCACGATCTGCATCGACTCCAAGTTTCCGCTCGAAAGCTACCAGCGCATGACCGACACCTCGCTAGGCGACGCCGACCGCAAAACCGCCGAGCAGCAATTCAGGCAGGATATCAAGAAGCACATCAAGGATATTTCCTCCAAGTACATTATTCCCGGGGAAACCTCCGATGGGGCGGTCATGTTTATTCCGGCGGAGGCTGTCTTTGCCGAGATCCATGGTCACTATCCGGAGTTGGTCGAGGAGGCGCAACGCGCCCGTGTCTGGCTGGCATCGCCCACCACCATGATGGCCGTGCTCACCACTTCGCGTGCCGTGCTCAAGGATGCCGCCACACGCAAGCAGGTTCACATTATCCAGGAACATCTCGTCGCCCTGTCGCAGGACTTTGGTCGCTTCCAGGACCGCATGGACAAACTCGCCACGCACATTGATCAGGCCAACCGCGATGTTCTCGACGTCAACAAGTCCGCCAAGAAAATCACCAGCCGATTCACCAAGATCGAAAGCGTCGAACTAAGCGACAAACAAGCGCTGGAGTGAAAATTTTGGAGTGCGGTGGGAAGCGATAGCGCCACACCGCTTTTCAGTCGCTGGGCATACGCAAAAGCGGTGTCGCCCGCTGGTTGCCACCGCACTCCAGAAGGATTCGCACTCCAAAAAGTTCGCGCTAAAGCGGAGTGGCGCCTTGTTTTCCGCCGCACTCCAAAGGGTTGAAGTCTTCGCACGTATCCGTGGCCTGCACTTCCTTCTTGTGGATGGCGCAGAACTGCGTGAAGGGGTTGACGATATAGTTGGCGCAGTAGCGGCAGAGGTGCTTGTTCTCGGATTCGTCAAAAACCTCGATTTTGGCGGAGCGGTCGGCGTCGGTAAAGATTCTTGTTTCCGCCTTTTGCTCCTTGTAGGGCACTTCGTCTTCGGAGGCATATTCATGCCCGCACGAGGAGCAAACCAGCCTTTCCCCGGTCTTGGTAAAACCGTCATAGACTGCCTCGCGCTTGAGTAGGGTGTCGGCCCCGCAATTCGAGCAAATGATTTCTACTGCAATCATGGCACAAAAAATGTATAAGATAGGGATTGGTTGAACAAGCCGCAAAACGAGGTGCGCATGCGTAGGATTTCAGATTGGGGAAACTATCCGGTCATCGAGGCGGAAGTGGACGGGTTCGAGACGATCAGGCAGCTTCGCAGCAAACTGGAGCACCCGGGAAAGGTCATTCCGTTCGGCAACGGCCGTTCGTATGGCGATGCCTCGCTGCAAAAGAGGATTTTGCTGACGCGTCGCTTCAACAAGTTCCTTTCGTTCGACGAAACGACAGGAATCCTGTCGTGCCAATCCGGTGTGCTCCTGAAGGAGATCCTGGATGCGTTTGTGTCGCGCGGCTGGTTCCTTCCGGTTACGCCTGGCACCAAGCTGATTACCGTGGGCGGGGCGATCGCAGCCGACGTGCACGGCAAGAACCACCATGTGGACGGATCGTTTGGACAGCATATCCTTTCGATGGATGTAATGAAAAACGATGGTTCGATCATCACCTGCTCTCCGGATGAAAACGCCGATTTCTTCAAGATCACCGTGGGCGGCATGGGGCTGACGGGCGTAATCCTGAATGCAACGTTTAAACTCCGGAAAATCGAAACGGCCTATATCCGCGAAGAAACCATGCGTGCCCGCAATCTGGATGCAATTATGGATTGTTTCGAGGCGTCCAACGACTGGACCTATTCCGTGGCGTGGATTGACTGCCTCGCCAAGGGCGACAAGATGGGCCGCAGCATCATGATGCGCGGCGAACATGCCAAGGCCGGCGAACTGCGGAACCCCTTTCGCAAGAAGGCACCACTCAATCCGAGGCAGGGAAGGGAGCGGGATGTTCCTTTCATGTTCCCGAATTTTGCGTTGAACAAACTAACGATGAAAGCCTTCAATTTCCACTACTACAACAATCGCCTCCCCGGCAGGCATAGGCGCATGGTCGACTACAACCGGTTTTTCTATCCCCTTGATGCCATTGGAAACTGGAACCGCATCTATGGCAAACGCGGGTTTACGCAGTACCAGTTTGTGATTCCGAAGAAAGCCGGGCGCGAGGGCATGCACAGGATACTCAAGCGGATCACGGAAAGCGGCCTGGGATCGTTCCTCGCCGTGCTCAAGCTTTTCGGTGAGCAGGAAAGCTTCATGTCGTTTCCGATGGCGGGCTACACGCTGGCGCTGGATTTCCCGATTTCCCCGCAGGCCATGGATCTGTTCGAGGAGCTGGACGAGATGGTGGTCGGTTATGGCGGGCGTCTCTACCTTGCCAAGGATTCGCGCATGGATGCGGAAATGGTTGCAAAAACCTATCCCAACGCCGAAGCCTTCCGTAAAGCCATCGCTGCGTTGAACGAAGGCGCGACCAGATTCGCTTCCCTGCAATCCAAGCGGATCGGAATTACGGATTGAAAAAGCATTATATGGAGAGAACGGATGAAGAATGCATTGATTCTGGGAGCGACGTCGGACATGGCCCAGGCCATTGCGAAGAAATTTGCGGCGGAGGGCTGGAGCCTGACGCTGGCGGCGCTGGAGCCCGATCTACTGGAGCCGATCGCGAGCGATCTGCGGCTTCGCTCGAAAATGGATATCCAAGCGCTGGAGTTCGATGCGCTTGCTTTCCCCAGCCACCAAGCCTTCTACGATTCACTTGAAACCAAGCCCGATGCGGTAATTTGCGTCTTTGGCTACATGGGTGATCAGCAACTGGCCCATACCGACTTTGCCGAAGTGCGGAAAACCATTGATGTCAACTATGCGGGAGCCGTCTCCATCCTAAACGTGGTAGCCGAGGATTTTGCAGACCGCGGACACGGGTCGATTGTTGGAATTTCCTCGGTGGCCGGCGACCGCGGGCGGCAGAGCAATTATATCTATGGCAGCGCAAAAGCCGGTTTCACGGCCTATCTCTCCGGCTTGCGCAACAGGTTGGCCAAATACGGCGTGCAGGTAATGACCGTCAAGCCCGGATTTTGCCGCACCAAGATGACCGAAAACCTGGAACTGCCCGCCGCGCTAACCGCTGAGCCGGAACAAGTCGCCAATGCGGTCTATCGCGGGCTTAAGCGAAAGCGAAACGTGATCTACGTTATCTGGAAATGGCGCTGGATCATGCTGGTAATCCGGCATATCCCGGAGGTGGTTTTTAAGCGCATGGGAATGTAGGAGAGTAACGAGTAATACGTAATTCGTAATTTGAGACCTGCGGCAGGCTGAGCAGGAACACAAAATTTTTACGCATTACGCATTCCGGTAGTCGATGACGGTCTGACGGTAGGCTTCGGGAATTCCTATGTCGAAGCGCCGCCCCTTGATCCGGCATCCGGCGAATCCTTCTTCCTGCCTCAGCTTGTCCATGCACGAGGTCAGCTGGAATTCGCCGCCTTCGCGCATGTTGTGCTTGATGTTGTCATCCAGCAGTTCAAAGATTCTGGGGGTGAGGATATATTGCCCGAACAGGGTGAGATAGTGCCCTTCCTCGACATCCTGTGTCGCGAGATGTTCCCGGGCATATTCCGGCGAGGGTTTTTCCGCAAACTCGGTGATGGACAGGATGCTCTTTTTCTCCTCCCATACCCCGGTAACGCAGCCAAAGTGCCGGACTTCGTTCTCCGGTGTTTCCTCTAGGCCGACCACGCTTTTCCCCGTGCGTTCATAGATCTCCATCAATTGACTTGTGCACGATTCGGCGGTGTCGGAGCCATACAGGTGATCGCCCAGCAGAAGGATGAACGGTTCGTTGCCGACCCAGTCCTTTGCACAATGCACGGCATGGCCAAACCCATCCTGGGTTTCCTGGATCAGGAGCGTGATCTTGTTCCCCATGTCCATGATGCGCTGCGTGTATTTCTGATCATCCTTCGATAGCTTGTTGTAGTGCTCGACAGCCAGCCGCTGGTGGAAGAAATCCTCGAACAATTCCCGGTCGCTCTCCTGGATAATGATGGCGACTTCCTCGATGCCGGAGTCCATGACCTCTTCGACGATCGCCATGATGACCGGCTTGGTGCGGCCATCCTTTCCAACGATGGGGAACATTTCCTTCTTGAGCGTCTTGGTTGCCGGGAACAGGCGGGTTCCAAATCCCGCCGCGGGAATGATGGCCTTTCGCAACGGCGTGGCGGAATCGATGTCGAGTTTCATGCACGGCATTTCCAGGTCGCGTTCGATGATTTCGATCAGCTTGCCCTGGGCGGATTCATCCTTTGCCAGGAATTGCGCGGTTCCATCGCCTTGGGAGCCAACCCCTTTTCCTCCGAGAATATAGGGCTGGATGGGCTCATAGGCCAACAGCTTGTGGAGTACCGGGGACGTCAATTGGGACGGGCAGGCCGGTTGGAGGTGTTCGTCGAATTTATCCTGTGCCTCCGTCATCAACCTGCCTAGTGCTTCGGTGTTTCCACCGCGAATGGCCTCGGTTGCCCGATGGGCGATATCGGCATTGATTGATCCCAAATACTGCTGGACCCTTTGCTGGGTTTCATCGTTGGCGAAGGGATAGCATTGGTTGAGCTTGGCGAGGATTTCCTTCGTATCCTTGAAGGCCTTGAGGTCCACAATCACATAATGGAGCGTTTCGGAAACATTCAGTTCCTCGACATCCAGCCGATCCCCGTCGAACGTCATGATCACCGGTCGGTTGCCGTAGGCGCAGCCCTGGTCGAGGCGGCCGCAGCGCGAAGGGGTCGTGATTTCGCCGGTGTAGGCATATTCCATTTCGCCCCGGACCGTCATCTTGAGATCATATATGCGGTTGAACGAGCGCGCAACGAGGACGCAAATCGCGGCGGAGGACGACAATCCCTTCTGGATCGGAAGATCCGTGAGGTAGTTGTCGATTTCAATGCCGCGCACCCGGTAGTGGGTAAGGATCTGATAGGCCACGCCGGCGGCATAGCTGGCGAACCCGCCATTCATGGCTTCGGTCAGGAGCGCCTCCCGCTCCATCGGGATTTCATAGGGGTCTTTTCGGGTGCCATCCTCGCAGGTGGTGCGCAGGACCAGCTTGTCGGGGTGGGGCTTGACCTCGGCATGAATCCCCTGGTTGGTTCCCACAATCAAGGCGTAGCCTTTTTCGATATCGGCATTGATCCGGCGGTATCCGCCCGCCCAGTCCGAATGTTCCCCGAATAGGCAGATTCTCCCCGGAACAAAAACCTTCATGCGTCCTCCATCTACTTTACTTCTTTCAGCAGCCCGTCGAAATATTCGATTGTCTTGGCCAGCCCTTCCCGCAGCGGAACGGTCGGCTCCCATCCGAGCTTCTCCTTCGCCAGCGTAATATCCGGCTGGCGTTGCTTCGGATCGTCGGCCGGAAGCGGTTCAAAAATCAGATTGGATTTCGAGTCGGTCAGCTCGATCACGTTTTCAGCCAGCTCGATCATGGTGAATTCGCCGGGGTTTCCGAGGTTGACCGGGCCGGTTACGTCGTCGCCCGTAGCCATCAGGCGGATCCAGCCTTCGATCAGGTCGGAGGCATAGCAGAACGAGCGGGTTTGCTTCCCGTCGCCGTAGATGGTGATGTCTTCGCCCTTGAGCGCCTGCATGATGAAGTTGGAAACCACGCGGCCGTCGTGCGGGTGCATGCGCGGGCCATAGGTGTTGAAAATGCGCGCCACCTTGATGCGGACGCCGTTTTGGCGGTGGTAGTCGAAGAAGAGGGTTTCGGCGCAGCGCTTGCCTTCGTCGTAGCAGGAGCGGATGCCGATGGGGTTGACGTTGCCCCAATAGGATTCCGGCTGCGGATGGACGGTGGGATCGCCGTAGACCTCGGAGGTGGAGGCCTGGAAAACCTTGGCCTTCACGCGCTTGGCCAGACCGAGCACGTTGATCGCGCCGTGTACGCTGGTCTTGGTGGTTTGGACGGGGTCGAACTGGTAGTGTACCGGCGAGGCGGGGCAGGCGAGGTTGTAGATTTCATCGACCTCCACATAGAACGGGAAGGTGACGTCGTGGCGCATCAGCTCGAAGTAGGGGCTGTCCATCAAATGGGCAATGTTGGCCTTGCGCCCGGTGAAGAAGTTGTCCATGCAGATTACATCGCATCCTTCGGCCAGCAGGCGTTCGCACAGGAACGAGCCGAGGAATCCGGCACCGCCGGTCACCAACACGCGTTTCTTGATTATATCCTTCATCTGTATTCCTTTGGTTTGATGGAAGTCGAAGTGTCGCATCTGATTCCGCAGAAATAAATTCCAATCCACGGGAATTTATCGGATAGTTCGCGTGAAATCTAAACGGGGAATGCAGATGCCAAGAAAGCGGAAAAAGAAAATTGTCGAGCGCGACGCTTGGCTGGATCGGATGCCAAAGAAAAAGAAGAAGCTGCATGCCATGTATTCTTCCGTGACGGATTGCATCGTCACGGACCAAGCCGTCATGATGGTGCCGGTCGACGACCACGTGGTGCATCGCGGCGACGGGATCTTCGAGTCGTTTAAGTGCATGGATGGCAATATCTACAACCTTGATGCCCATTTGGAGCGCCTTGGGAATTCGTGCGCCCAGCTAGGGATCGCGCTCCCCGTGCCGGTGGATGAAATGGCGGATATCGTGGTTCAAACCGTGTTGGCCGGCGGCGAGCGCAATGCATTGGTACGGCTTTTGGTTTCGCGCGGGCAGGGCACCATGGGGATCAATCCCTATGACTGCTTCCGCCCGGAGCTCTACATTGTGGTTTATGAATTGAAGCACGCCAATATTGCCCGGCTGCCCGAGGGCGTGAGCGTGGCCGTAAGCAAGATTCCCGTCAAGCCCGGCCTTTTTGCCACCGTCAAGACCTGCAACTATATGCCCAATGTCCTTATGAAAAAGGAGGCGGCCGACCTCTGTGTCGACTATACCGTATCGCTCGACGAGCACCGCAACCTGGCCGAGGGTGCCACGGAAAACATTGGTATTGTGACGCGCGGCAAGGAGCTGTTCATGCCTCCCCCCGACCGTGTCCTGACCGGAACCACGTCCAAGCGCGCGCTGGATTTTGCAAAACAACTCAAGAAGGAACGGATATTGACTTCCGCCGAATACCGCCCGATTTCGATGGGCATGGTGCGCTCCGCCGCCGAGATGCACGTCTATGGAACCACTCCGAACATTACACCGGTCACCATTTTCGACGGCAAGCCGGTGGGCAACGGCACACCCGGCCCGATCGCGCAGCGGTTGTTTGAAATGCTCAAGGAAGAGATGGTTCCGGATAGCGATAGGCTGACCAAGGTGTTCTGATCATGGGCATCGAAATCGAGCGCAAGTTTCTGGTGGAGGGCGATGGATGGAAAGCCGCCGCCGGTGACGGCCTTGGATGCAGGCAGGGCTATCTGGCTACCGATCCTGAAAAGACCATTCGCGTGCGCATTATCGGCGAACAGGCGTTCCTGACCATCAAGGGCGCAACCACCGGCATCACCCGTCCGGAGTTCGAGTATGGAATTCCCGTGGCCGATGCCGAGGCTATGCTGGCGCTGTGCGGGGATGCCGTTGTTGAAAAGACGCGGTACTTCATCGGGCACGGCGGCATGGTTTGGGAACTCGATGTTTTCTCCGGCGCCAACGAAGGGTTGGTCATGGCCGAAATCGAACTGGAGTCGGAAACCCAGGGATTCGACCGATCGGACTGGGTCGGCCAAGAGGTTTCCGGCGATCCGCGCTACTACAACGCCTGCCTTGCCCGCCATCCGTTCACGACGTGGTAGGTAGTCTTTTGGAGTGCGCTGACACCGTCAGCGCTTTAAAAGCGGAGA